>JBLGCL010000109.1:0-9598 GCA_047617305.1 Natronomonas sp. | reverse complement strand
ACGGAGATCTCCGGGCCGAGAACGTGTTGCTCCGGGAGGGGTGCCTCTACTTCATCGACGCGACGACCGTCAAGGAGGGGGAAGGCATCGACGACGCCCGCGCGTACGACCTGGCCTGTGCCATCGCGACGCTGGAGACCCGTATCGGTGCCCGCAGGGCGGTCGCCACGGCCCGGGACGTCTACACGGTCGATGACCTCCTGGCAGCCCGGGAGTTCCTGGACTTCGTCAACTTGCGACCGGATCACGACTTCGACGGGACGCTGCTGAAAGGCGAAATCGAGACGGCCGCCGGCGGCCGGGGGTGACCGGGACGCCCGGTGCATCGATTCAATTCGGGTCCAAGGACGGTAGTTTCGCAGAGGAGAACGGGGGAAGGAGCGAGGAGGTCGCCGGACGGAGCGTCGGACGAATCCCGGGCACTCGCCGTGTCGGGCGGACCGGATCGCCGTGGTAGGCGTTCGACCGGTTTGCCGGTTCGACGTGAAAAGCGCCGAATCCGGCAGCCATGGCTACGACCCCCGGTCGTATAAACCCTGATAACGAGGGTGGAAGCGAACGCGATCGTCGTTCCCTCGACGACAGTGCGTGGCCGATCGATCAGCGCCGCCGGTCGTGCCAGGCGGGGAACTCGTCGCGGACCGCCGCTACGCGCTCGGGATCGATCGTGGCCGTCACGATCGCCGGTTCGTCCCCGGTGCTGGACAGGAGGTTCCCCCAGGGGTCGTACATCGTCGAGCGTCCCAGAAGCGTCGTTCCGTCGAACGTCCCGCTGCCGTTGATCGTCGCGAGGAACAGCTGGTTCTCGATCGCCCGGGCTCGCGAGAGGACTTGCCAGTGTTCGACCCGCGGATACGGCCAGGCGCTCGGCACGAGGACCAGGGACGCTCCCTGCTCGGCGAGGGCGCGGTACAGCTCCGGGAACCGGAGGTCGTAACAGGTCGTCACGCCGACGGTAAAGCCCCCGACGTCGGCGGTCTCGAGCCGTTCGCCGGGAACCAGCAGTTCCGCCTCGGCCGACTCGTAGCCGAAGAGGTGGTGCTTGCGGTACACGAGCCGCCGGTCGCCATGCTCGTCGAACAGGACCGCCGCGTTGGCCAGCCCCTCGTCGGCCGGGGTCGGGCCCTCCGTCGCGGCCAGGTCCTCCACGATGGTCCCGGCCAGGACGGCGACCCCGTGGTTTCGGGCCGCGTCCGCCATCGCCGACAGGGTGGGGCCGGAGAGCGGTTCGGCGCGGTCGCGATACCGATCGAAGGCGAAGTAGCCCACGTTGAAGATCTCGGGGAGTGCAACGAGGTCGGCACCGTCGTCGGCCGCCGCCGCGACGGCCGACCGCGCCCGGTCGACGTTCCCATCGACGTCGTCGCCTTCGATGTCGAGTTGAGCCAGTGCGAGTTTCATTGCTCGAGTTCGAGGTCCTCCCGCAGGGTTCGTTCGAGGTTTTTCAGTTCGGCGTCAAGGTTCTTCCGGAAGAACCGCTCGACGCCAGGTAGTCGCCCCTCGACCACGAAGCTGTTCCGGAGGCGGCTTCCGCCGTCGCTGGCGGTGATGAAGTGTTCCCCGGTGACGTTCAGCACCTTCGAGCGACCCTCGAACTTGACGAATTCGGGGGGATCCCGCTCCACGTCCTGGGTTCGCACTGCGATGGTCCGGCTGATCACCGGAATCGGGAGGTCGATGTGCCAGGTCACGACCGTGTCGTCCGATCCGTCGACCGTGAAATCGGAGACGACGCTGATCGATCGTGCCCTGTTGGACGGATCGGCAATGAACTCCCAGACGCGGCGAGGATCGGCAGGCAACTCGATGGTCCGCTCAACCCGGACGGTCATGAGGTCCCATTTGAACTACAGGAACAAAAAGCAACGCAAGGAACTAGCTCAACGTGACTTTCCAGGTGGTCGACTTCGCGCGCCCCCACTTCTCGATGTCCACGTCGTCGGACTTCTCGGCGAGTCGCGGGAGCCTCACGCCGACCTGTTTCGCGCTTAGGCCGAGGGCACTCGCGATGTTCTTGGCGCGAAAATAGCGCTCGCCGCGAGAAACGCTCTCGTGGAGGTAGGCGAGAATGCGCCGTTCCTCTTCCGTATACTCGGTCATCTCAGGCCGTTCTAGGGGATTCCGTCTCTTAACCCTTTTCCGCTACTCGTTGGGTGCCGGTCCGTACCCCTGGGCCGCCACGGTCGCCAGCGCGGCGAACACCACGGCGACGGCGAACCCGACGCCGGCAATCTTCGCCGGCGCCCCGACGACCATCACCAGGGCACCGATCAGCGCCAGCACGCCGAACGCGAGGGTGAGTCCGATACCCATGTCCGTCGTCTCGGTCTCGCGACCTGCCATACGAACCGTTCGGCCGCCGGGGAACTTAGTTCCACGCAATCCGGGCGGACCCGCCCCTGTCGGGCCACCCGCGTCGGTCACGCCGACAGCACTAAGTATCGAAGCGGGCTATCCGACGGTGATGACACGGAGCGTAGGAGCTCCTGATCGGGTTCTTCTCGGTCGACGTGCGGACGGTATCGACGCGAACTGACGGCGACGAGGTCGCGATCCGTATCGGCGATCGACAGGTGCGCGTGTCCAGGCGGGAAGCCGTCGCCTTGCGCGAGGCCATCGGTGACGCCGTGGCCAGGACAGACACGTTCGTTCGGACGACCGGACGCCACCGTCCGGACGGGACGTACGTCGTGGCCAGGCGCGGCGCGGACTCGGACGGGAACGCGAAGGTCTTCGAGTCGTTTGCCGCCGTCGAACGGTTGTTCGAGCGCCTGCCCCGGGAATTCACCGCCGAGGACGTCGGGGGTGAAGGGATCACTGGGTCGCGACGGCACATGGTGGTCCGACACGTAGCCGAGCATCCGGCGTTCGACTGCGAGGTCGTTCGCGGAAGTCCGCTGACGGTTCGCAAACGAGAAAGGACGCGGGAAACGGGGCCGATGCCGGAGGTGGAAGGAAACGGGTAAGGGAAGCGGCAGGCTCGCCCGGCGGTCACTTGATCGTCGTGTGTTCGGACTCCTCGTTCAGCGCGAGATTGGCCGCGATCTCGCCGTTACGCATGGCGTACTGGGCGGTCTGCTGGAGCCCGACGAGCACCTCCCGGATCCGTAGCAGGTCCTCGTTCGACATCTCCGGGAGTTCCTCGAGGATCCGCTGTTCTTCCGCCGTAATCCCGTGGAACTGACGTCGGACCCCGATCGTCTTGTCGTAGTCCCGTTCGACCGCGGCTTCGACGGCCAGGGCGGTGATCTCGTCCACGTCGTCCGTGAGTTCCCGGATCTGCCGGACGACCGACCCCTCGACGTTGATCGTGCTCTCGTCGACGTCCAGGACTATCTCGGCGATGTCCTGGGCGTTGTCGGCCGTCAGTTCGAGGTTCTTCGCGATCGACCGGTAGCCGATGAGGGGGAACCCGTCGCTCAGGCCGATCGCCCGGGCCAGGCTGGGGTCCTGGTAGGCCGTGAAGATCAGGCGGAGCATCAGGACGAATATCTTGTTCGCCTGGCGCTCCCGGTTGAGCGCCCGCTGGGCGAGGTCGGGGTTGCCGTGGGCCAGCGCCTTGATCGCCTCGGTCCGCATCGTCGACCCCGTGCTCTCCAGGCGCTCCAAGAGGTTGTCGAGCGTGAAGTCCTCCGGGTCCACCGAGCACCGGATCGAGATGCTGTCCGGGGTCTCCTCGATGACGCCCAGGCCCATCAACTGGGTTTCGGCCTGATAGACCGCGTTGATGTGCTCGCTCTCCAGGGCACTGTCCGAGCGCTCGATCCTGATGACCCGGCGCCCAAGGACGTACTGGGCGACGATGGCCCGCTCGACGGCGTCGGCGTCGAGCTCGTCGGCGTGGACGATCGCCTCGGTTTCCCCGCCGCTGGCCGACTCCGGCATCACCGTCAGCGTTCCCTTCCCGCCCATCCGGAGGGTCACCTCGTCGCCCTTCTCGACCGCGTGTTCCCTCGCCCACTCGGCCGGTAGCGTCATCGCAAGCGTCGACGGTCCCAGCCGCTGTACCTTGCGCGTCTCCATGCCCGGAGCGTCGGGCCACGCGGCCTTAAATCAATCTATATGCCCTTAGTCGCCAACGCCCCGTCAGCGGTTCGTCCCCGTGGATCGGGCTCGTCGACCAGGGTTGCCCCGACCCTGAAGTAACTCTTGTGGGTCCGAAACAACTCCCGCCGTTCCGAAGCAACTCCTGCGGCTCCGGAACCTCCCGCTGCTCCGAACCACTACGTCGCGGAACTCGAAAACACGGAGCCGAGACGGCTTTCGGCGGCGAACGGCGGCGTTCGGTCCGACGCCCTTCACTCGACTTTCATGAGCCGGTGCTCGAACCGGCCCGTCCGGACCTTCATCCAGCCCCGGAGTTCCTCGTTGAGCGCCTCGTCGTCGGTGTCCACCCTGAGTACCCCGACGTCGTCGAGTTTGTCCCGCGACGCGACGACCTCCGCGTCACACTGGCGGATGACGGCCGGCGATATCTGGTCGTTCCCGCGGCCGAAGATGAACCCCTGGCCGCCGATGGGCGAGACGACGATCACGTTCCGGTCGCCCAAGTGGTCGAGGATGTCGCTCTCGGCGGCGTCCGAGACGAGCACCTCGTCGTCCCGCCAGACGTCCACGCCTAGGGGCGACGGCTCGAACCCCAGTTCCCGCTTGATCGTTCCGACGGTGCTCCCGGGACCGAGAACGTACGTGAACTCCGGGTCGACGTCGGCCGCGAACCCCTCCGCCAGCGTCTGGACGGTACCGCCGCTCAGTTGCTTGCTCGCCTGCAGTTCCCCGTCGGAGACCGGCACGTCGACGACGGCCCTCAGTTCGGTGTGAACCTCGCCGCCGCGGAAGGCGTCCTCGTCGATGTCGTTGACCTCGCGCTGCTCGACCCGGTCGAAGCCGGCGGCGATCCGCCCCGCGTCCTCCGGCGTGACGCCGAACACGCCCGAGTAGACCTTCACGCCGGCCGGCACGCCGAGCACGGGCGGGTCGTCTTCGAACTCCCCCATCGCTTCCGCCACGTCGACGGCGGTGCCGTCGCCGCCGACGAACAGGATCAGGTCCACTCCCTCCTCGACGAAGGCGCGCGTCGCGGCCCGGGTGTCCGCGGCGCTCGTTTCGGTCTCGTCGTCCGCCGCGTTCAGGACGATCCTGGCGTCCACGCCAGCCGCCTCGGCCTCGCGCTCCCCCATTACCCCGCCGGCGACGAGTATCTCGGCGTCGGGAGCCCGGTTTGCGAGGGCCTCCAGGGCCCGTCGCGCCCGTTCGGGGGCCGTCGGTTCGGCGCCACGATCCAGCGCCTCGTCGAGTTTTCCGTCGGTTCCCTTGAGGCCGACCCGGCCGCCCATGCCGGCGATGGGGTTGACAACGAACCCGATTTTCATGGGCGGACGTTGGGCCGACCGTCTGAAAAGGACCCCGTTCGCGGGCGGTACTGTCGCGGGTTATCGACGCTCGCCTCGGCCGTCCGGACCCTTCCCCTCTGACGGTCAGGGTTCCAGGGACCGGTACAGCACGACGCACGGCGAATCCGGGAGGTTCCGGAGGGCCTCGAATCCGAACGATTCGTAGAACTCCCGGGGACCGACCGGCCACCAGACGCCCGCGTCGGGATCGACGAACTCCGCGTCGCGCTCGGTCACGTAGGTATAGATCCCGTCGTAGTCCCGAACGACGTCGCTTTCGAGGAGATGGGTCAACAACGTCCGTCCGACGCCCTCCCGCTGGGCGTCGGAATCGACCCAGAGGCAGGCGAGGAATATCGCGTTCTCGGCCGTGTCGACGGCTGCGGGGTCCGACGACCAGCAGGCCCGTTCCGGTGCCGTCCGGCAGGGAACGAGGCCGAACCGGTCGATCAACGACGCTGGCAGAAACTCGATCATCCCCACGGGATCGGCGTCCCCGTCCCGATAGGCGATGAACGTGGTCGGCGAAAACGCCCGATTGGCGTTCTCCAGCCAGGTGCGACTCTCCGCGACCACGTCCCGGTCGCGCCACCCGTCGACGCCACCCCAGCAGAGTTCCAGCCTGTCCTCGATGCGTTCTTCCGAGATCGGTCGTACCACGATCGGGACGTCACTCATCCCGAGCTAGTTCGTTGGGAGGTGGCAAAGGTCCATCGTCGTGGCCGGAACGCTGAAGAATTAAGGGGGGACCACGTCAACGGGTGAATATGCCAGTCGTACTCGCCGCGGAAGGGCCGTCGCTCCCCATCGATCTCGTCGGCTACGGGGTCCTGATCGCCGGAATCGCCGTCACCATCGCCTGGCTCTGGTACCTCTATCGGTAGCCCGCTCCGGTCACCCGGTCGGGTCGGGCGGCTCGACCCGTTCTCGCAGCCAGCCGGCCGCCTCGGCGACGGTCTCGGGGTCCTCCGCCGTGATCCGGAGCCGGACGTGATCGCCGGGGTAGCTCCCGACCGACACCGGATATCGCTTTCTGAGCGTTTCGATCCGGTCGACCAGCGCGCTCTCCGGTTCCCCGGCGTGAACGATCTCGCGATAGCGTTTGGGGCCAGCGAACGAGTCCACCACGTCCCCGAACATCGCCTTCATCTCCGCCGGCACTCCCGGAAGCACGTAGACGTCGTCGATCACGGCGCCCGGCGCGACGCCCACCTCGTTGTGCAGCGGCCGAGCCCCGGCCGGAACGTCGGCGGTCCCGTCGACGAGGTCATCGCGAGCGTAACCGCCTTCCTCGACCAGCCACTCGAGGGCCCTTTCGCTCCCTTCGAGGTCGCGCCCGAACGCCGCCGCGACGCCTTCCATCGTCACGTCGTCGTGGGTTGGGCCGATGCCGCCGGTCACGATCACTGCGTCGTACTCGGCCCGGTACTCGTTGACGACGCGAGCGACGTCGGCGACCCGGTCCGGCAGGACGGTCACCCGCTCGACGTCGGCGCCCCTGTCGGTCAGTTGCGAACAGAGCCACGCCGCGTTCGTGTTGACCGTGTCTCCGGAGAGGAGTTCGTCGCCGACCGTCACCACCGCGACCTGCATGAAGGGCCCTTCGGCGCCCGACCCGTATGAACCTTCAGTTGTCGGCAGGACCCGAGTCGGGGATCATCCCATTCCCGGCGGCGGTCCCCGGTCGAACTCGTCGTCCTCGGTATCGACGTCGAGGCCGAGTTCCTCGCGGACCTCCCGGAGGGACTGGATCTGGCGGTAGTAGTAGAGTGCGCCGCCACCCCCGAGGAGCAGGATCAGGAGGACCGCGCCCCCGAAGATGTAGAGGTCCCGCTGGAGGTAGTACCGGACCGAGACGTGGCCGGAAATGTCGTTCCACTCCAGGTGGACGCGTCCATCGTCGCCCCGATAGCGATCGGCCCCGCTCGGCGAGATGGAGCCGAAGATCGGGATCCCCGTCCGCATTCCCTCCGGGAGGATGACCTCGTAGGACCCGTCGACGTAGGTCGGGAGCTGGAAGTGCTTCGACTCGCCCCCGGCGGTCAGCGCGACGCTGCCGTTCGCGTCTGGGACCTCGATGACGGCGTTCTCGTCCCCCTTCCGGATCGATATGTCCGACCCGTTGATCACGGTCCCGTTGGGATAGCGGAAGCGGACGGCCCGGATTCCCAGCGGGTACTTGCTCCGGAAGTCCCGCCGGAAGAGCTTCAGCTTCTCGGTCCCGTTCATCTCGTAGATGGCCTTGAATTTCTCCCCTCTGACCCAGATCGTGACCCTGGCGTCGGTCTCGTTCCAGGCGTAGCCCTCTCCCGGGGGTTCCTCGTCCAGTCGATCCTCGCCGAAGGAGTCGTTGCCGAAGAACGGCACCGTACAGCCGGCCGTGACGGCCAGGAGGGCGACCGCCACGATCGCGAGGACCAGTCGACGGTTCATGGCACGACGGCGCGGAGTTCGGCGGGGAGGTACTCCCCGATGCTCGCGAGCAATCCCGGCGGATCCGTGTCGTTCTCACAGACGACGCTCTGTTCCAGGAGGCCAAGGCGTTCGACGGTCACGATGTCGTGCGCGTGGCCGGCGCGATTGACGGTCGCCCGGACCTCGGCCCGCGTCGCGCTGTTGACGTTCACCCGGCCGGAGCCTCGCGTCCACTCGTAGAGCCGGTCCCGTTCCGCGTCGGCGAGTCGCGGCGGATCGCCGTACACGAACCGCATGGGGAGATGTTGGACCAGCCCGAAGCGCTCGCGGATCTGATCCGGGGTCCCCGGGCCGAGGCCGATTTCGTCCGCCGGGACCAGAACCTCCTCGCCGGCGTCGAGGACGAACCCCTCGTCGCTCCAGGCCTCGAACGTGCCCACGGAGGTCTCGCCGGCTTCCAGTCGGGGGCCGATCTCGCCCCACTCCTCGCGCAGGACGTTCCGGGCGACCGGGGCGTCCGGTCCCTCGACAGTCACGCTCGGGAACTCGTCGTGTCTGAGGCCGACGTCGAACTCGACCTCCAGGTCCCCGACTGCGTTGCCGACCAGCGACCGGAGGGAGTCGAGCGCTCGTTCGCGAGCCTCCCCGTCGACGTAGACCTTCGTCGCGAGTACGACCATTATGCTTCCCGTTCGATCTCGACGTTGAGTTCGTTCCGCAGTTCCGCGACCCGTTCGTCCACCGCCCGGATGAGCATGTCGTTGTCCAGGGACTCGAGTTGCGACCCGCAGTCCGGACACTCGAAGCCGTACTCCATCGCCTCGGCGAACTCGAAACGGATCGAGCAGGTCTCGCACAGGTAGAACTCGTGGTCGAGTTCGTACTCGCGACGCTCCTCGAGGGCGTCGAGCAGCCGATACATCTCCTCCTCGAGGTTCTCGGGGATGTTCTGGTACTGGAAGGTCCAGAGGTAGGTCAGCCAACCCGAGTCCTCGTCGCGCACCCGGCGGTACGACGCCAGGTCGTTCTCGTAGAGGATGAACAGCGCGCGCCGTACGTCGTTGAGCTCCAGGTCGAGTTCCTCCGCGAGTTCCTCGTCGGTCACCTCGCCGTCCGGCGGCGCCGCGGCCACCGGCATTCCCTTCGGACCGACGAGCTCGTGGAGGTATTTCTGGATGACGGGGTCCTCGAGCAGGTCCTCAAAAGCCATTACCATAATCCCGTAGTTTCGTCAGTTTAAAAGTACCGCTCGCGGACTGGGAGGGACCGGAATGGCCACCGGTCGGGGCAGGGACGGAGCAAAGGGTTGAAACGCGCCGTGGCCGTCGTCTCGGCCGACTGTCCGAGCAAGAGCTGTGATCACGACCTCGATCCGGAGTACCTCTCCCCGTCAGACGCCCAGCTTCTCGAAATCTACGAGGACGGGAGCGACACGGGTTTTCGCATCGTCCTGCCCTGCCCGAGTGCGACCAGGCGCCCGAGGTGACGGCCCGCACCGAGTCGGTCGACGAAGCGGATCTCGAATTGCCCCTCGAGAACACCGAGGACGTCTACGACTGATCGTCGTCGACCGGTTCGACCTGCTTGCCGGTCGCTTTCGGGACGATCCGCCGATCCGCGTCGATCCATTCCCGATCCAGTTCGCGACCCTCGAAGAGCCGGTCGAGGAACACCGCGAGCCCGGCGATTTCCGAATGCGGCTGGTTCGTCACCGCGACGTTCCAGTCCGCTCGCTCGTACACCCCGAAGGACACCTTCTCGGCGCCGACGACGACCATCAGCGGGTCGTC
>JBLGCL010000108.1:0-9628 GCA_047617305.1 Natronomonas sp. | reverse complement strand
CAGACGTGGCGCGAACAGCGCCGGCTCGCGACGCCAGCGTTCCAGATGGACCGTCTGACCGACTTCGCGGACGACATCGTCGCCCACAACGAGCGCCTGCTGGCCGACTGGAGCGACGGCGCGGTGGTCGACGTGGAAGAGGCGATGACGCGGGTGACGCTCGCGGTCATCACCGACCTGATGCTCGGCACCGACCTCACGGACGAGCGGATCCGGACCATCCGGGAGGCCCTCGAGCCCCTGGGCGCGCGGTTCGAGCCGGACCCGGTACGCTTTGCCACGCCGGCGTGGGTCCCCATGCCGGGCGACAGCGAGTACGACGCCGCCGTGGAGACCATGGAGTCGGTGATCGCGGACATCGTCGCCGAGCGCCGCGGCAGCGAGGGCGACCCCGAGACCGACGAGGGCCCCGACGACCTCCTCTCGATCCTCCTGCGGGCCCAGGAACGCGGCGAGCAGACCGACAAGCAGATTCGCGACGAGATGATGACGATGCTGCTGGCGGGTCACGACACGACCGCCCTGACGCTGACCTACACCTGGTACCTCCTCTCGCAGCACCCGACGGTCGAAGACCGGCTCCACGAGGAACTGGACGAGCAACTCGGCGGCGAGCCGCCGACCATGGCCGACGTCCCGGCGCTGGACCTGGTCGAGCGGGTCGTCGACGAGGCCATGCGGCTGTACCCGCCGGTATACGCGATGTTCCGCGCCCCGGCCGAGCCGGTCACGTTCGACGGGTACACCGTCCCGGAGGACGCGACGATCATGCTCTCCCAGTGGGCGACGCACCGCTCCGAGCGGTTCTGGGACGACCCCGAGCAGTTCGACCCGGACCGGTGGGCCGGCGACGACGACCAGCCTCGCTTCGCGTACTTCCCCTTCGGAGGCGGGCCCCGCCACTGCATCGGCAAGCACCTCGCGAAACTGGAGGCGAAGCTCATCCTCGCCCGGACCGCCCAGGAGTACCGGCTCGAGTACACCCGCGAGGGCGAGCCCGACCTGTGGCCGACGCTGACGATGCACCCGCGCGACGGGATGCCGATGCGGGTCAACGAGCGGTAGTCGGTGGTGGGCCGTCGATAGGCGCAGACGCGATGGCGCCCTGCTCGCAAGCGTTTCTTCGACTGTCGCTGGTTTTCTCCTATCGACGACGGTTCACAGCGGTCCAGCGCGGAAGCACACCCCTTTAGGGTGGGTAGCTGACCTGAACGGCCCACACCACGGAGACCGAGGCCGATGATATCGTCCTCTACTCCCCGTGGTCGTCACCGTCGGTGGACGTTTCCTCCGCGCCAGACTCCTCATCCGTTCCGGAGGGGTCGTCGTCGCCGTCGTCAGAGTCGTTGGCGCCTTCGGAGTCGACGTCGGTGAAGGGTGGGAACGCCGAGTCAGCGGGATCCATCCGACCGTCGCCATCTCCCGAATCCTCTTGCATTTTGTCTTCACTATCGAATTCATCGTGTTGCGTGTGTCTGCCGACGTCGGTTGACTCCGGCTCATCGCCGTCTCCCCAGTCCACCGTCGCGGTATGAGTGTCATCCGGCGCCGGATCCTCAAAGGAGTCCCCTCCATCACCACTGGATTCGCCGGCACCACCACCGCCCGTCACCTGTCGGAAGCGGACGAAGAGATATCCGGCAGTCCCGATCGCTCCGACGGCCACCAAGCCCATCAGCAGGGGAGAGAGGCTCGGTCCGCCGTTGCCGCCTCCGGCCGAGGCGGCGGCGACACTGATTGTCCGGGTCACCGTGCGCTCGGCGCCGTCGTCGTCGGTGACGGCGAGCGCGACGCGGTGCTCGCCCACGGACTCGAAGCTGTGCTCGAGCGTTTGCGAGCGCGAGACTACCTCCCCGTCGACGCGCCACTCGTAGCTCTCGACCGTGCCATCGGGGTCGGTGGCGTCGGCTTCGATCGTGGCTGTCGTGCCGGCCACCGGCTCGTCGCCGCTGACGTCGAACGCGGGGTCGGGAGGCGCGTTGACGACGACGGTCCTCGATTCGGTCGTGTCCCCTCCGTCGTCGTCGGTCACCCGGACAACCACCTCGTGCTCCCCGGCCTCCTGAAACGTGTGCTTAGTCTCGCTCGATCGCCCCTCGTATGTCCCGTCACCGTCCACATCCAGGCGGTAGCCATCAACGCTGCCGTCGGGATCGGACGCCTCCACTGTGATGGTGACCGACTCGCCGACTGCTGGCGAGGACGGAACGATCTCGACCGAGACCGTCGGCGGATCGTTTTCCCCCACGACGGTCACCGTCACCGTGGCCATCGTGGACACCCCGTCGTCGTCGGTGACCCTCAGGGTTACGTCGTACTCGCCGGGCTCTGCAAAGGTGTACACCAGCGTCCGCGAGTCCGAGACGACCTCGCCGTCGATCCGCCACTCGTATCCAGCGATCTCCCCGTCATCGGAGGTGTTCGCAACGAACTGACTCCCGTTTGCGGCTGCTCCACGGGCCATCTTGAGGTCCTCCCACTCAGCGTTGCTCCGTTCGACGAAGGTCGGCTCCCCGTCACAGTCTGGGTCGCACTGAACGACCCCGATCGCGTCGACCGTCGGTGGCGAATTCGCTTCGACGACGGTCACCGGCTGTCGAGCTGAACCCTGCTCGCCCGAGACGTTAGCCGTGTATTCGCCGGCGTCGCCGGAACTGGTTTCCCAGGTGAGCGTGACGGTACGGTTCTCCCCACCGCCGAGAGTTACCTCGCGCGAATCACGGACCTCCCCGCCGACGGCCAGCGAGACGGGTTCGCTGATGGCCTCGGAGCCGGGGTTTCCGACCCTGACCGCGATCGTCAGGTCCGACCCCGCTTCGACGGGAGCGTTCGTTTCGGCGACGCTCAGGTCGGCGCTCGACGGCGCGTTCACCCGCACGTCGGGACGGACGGAGTCGTTGGCGGTGGCCACGCTCGCAGTGTAGGTTCCCGCGTCGCCCTCCTCCACAGCCCACCGTAACGTGACCTGGGTCGATTCGCCCGCGTCGAGGACGACGTCCGTCGAGTCACGTTCGACGCCGCCGACGGACAGCGTCACGGTCTGGTTCCCCGGCTGGTCCCCCACGTTCTCGATCGTCGCGGTCGCCGTCAGTCGGTCGCCCTCGACCACCGGTGACGACGTCGTCGCGCCGACGATCGAGAAGTTCGCCGCTGTCTCTTCCTCGACGCTGACTGACGCGTTCGCCATCGTCGAGGCGCCGTCCGCGTCCGTGACGACGACGGAAACGAGATGGACGCCGGCGGTGTCGAAGGCGTGCTGGAATTCCGGGGCGGTTCGCTCTCGCGTGACGACCTCCCCGTCGATCCGCCACTGATACGTGGCAACCTCGCCGTCCGGGTCCTCGGCGTCGGCCCGGAAACTGACGGTTTCGCCGGGCGTCGGCGAGGCGGGGCTGAAGTCGATCGACACGGTGGGGGGTTCGTTGGCCCGGACAGTCACCACGGTCGAGGTCGTCGTCGTGTTCCCCTCGTCGTCGGTGACAGTGAGGACGACTTCGCGGTCACCGGCCGACTCGAACCGGTACTCGAACGACTGGGATCTGGCCACGACGGCCCCGTCGATTCGCCATTCGTACCCGACGATCGTCCCGTCCGGGTCCGAGGCGTTGGCGACGAAGGTGACCGCCTCGTCGACGGACGGCGACGACGGTTCGTAATCGATTTTCGCCGTCGGTTCCTCGCCGACTGCTCCGACGGCCGTCCCGGCGACGACCATCATCCCGACAATTCCGACGACGGCGACGATCCCGAGCGCGACGGGGGAGGTATCGTGATCCATTCGAAGCTCATCACGTTACCCTACGGGGAACTTCCAATAACATAATCCTTCGTGTAAAACGAACGGCAAAACTGGAACATTGCGACCTGCGGACTCGGGCCGTGCTTGTACCTTGCGATACAACGTCAGTCATGGCTTTCAACTGTGAGAAACCGTTAAGATGTTGAGACGAGATGCTCGGCATCTCACCTCGATCGTCCGTTTACGACGCGATTCGACAGTTCTTGATCGTCGTCGGGAGCGCGCTCTTCCTCGCGCTGCCGATGAGTCAACTAACGTCGATATTCCTGTCGAAGTCGTTCAACCATTCCATCGGGCTGGTCCCCGTGTTGTTAACCCCGGGCGCGGTCTTGGGGATACTGATCGCCGTTGACTGGCTCCCGGAGATACACGCGCTGGCGTGGTCGATATCGGTCGGCGGATGGGTGTTGACGGCGCTCCTCTGGAAAGGAATGGGCATCGAACTGACCCGGTCGATGGCGGTCGTCCCGGCGTTCGGAGCCTGGCTGTTCGGCTTCGGCGTTGCCACGCTGATCGCCTTCCGGGACCGAATCTATATCCCCGAACCGGTGCCCGGATAACGCTGGTCGTCCCGATCACGGAGCGACAGACGCCCCCGACCGGGGAGGGTTCAGGGCCCGTTCGCGGTGAGATCGTTTGACGACCGGTTTCAGTCCAGAACGAGCACGTGACGCGTCAGCGACCGGTGTACCCGGCGTTCGAAACTCGCCGCGATCTCCCACCCAGCTTCGCGGGCCGGCGTGGGCCACGGTCGATCCGCGACCGTCACGGCCCGCGGTGCGATCCGGTGGGCCTCGGTCAGGGCCCCTTCGACGAGGTCGGCGAGGTCGCCCACGATCCTCGACTGGCGACCGTAGGGCGCGTCGAAGACGACGGCGTCGGCCGCGCCGTCGGGGAGCGGGAGTCGAGCGGCGTCCCCTTGGAGGGTAGCCCAGGCGCCGGTCGGGCCGAGCGGGGACTCGCCGTCGAGGTATTGCCGGCAGTTCTTGGCCGCGCCGCAGGCCATCTTCGCCTGGGCGTCGACGCCGATCGTTTCAGTGCCGACCAGACCGGCCTCGACGAGGACGCCGCCGGTCCCGCACATCGGATCCACGAGCGTCCGGCCCGGACCGGCGCCCGCGACGTTCGCCAGGGCCCTGGCCAGCAACGGGTCCATGCTCCCCGGCTGGAAGAACGGACGGTCGGTCGGGGTGCGGGTGCCGAAGTCCCGAACCGACTCGGCGGCGAGCCAGCCGAGGGCACAGACGGTATCGCCACCGGGGACGTTCTCGCCGCTATCGAGGTCGGCCGGAACGGCGGCGAACAGCGCCCGGAGTTCGTGATCCGGATCGTCGAGGTCGATCTCGTACCCCCGGTTCACGAGGACCTGGCCGAGGTCGCGCTCGACCGCCTGCGTGTCGACGTCGGTGCTGCCACGAACGTCCCGGGCGCGGACCGCCACGGTCCCATCGCGATCGAGGGCTGACGCCTCCAGGAGCGCCCGGGCGCTCGCCGGATCCGCGTCCGTCGTCCCCAGGAGTTCGCTCGCGCGGCGCGTGAACGCCAGCCCCCGGACGCGGTCCGAGGCGATGCTCGTCGCGGTCGCGAGACCGGCCCCGACGCGCTCGACGCCCGTCGCGCCCGCCCGGGCTTCGAAGGCGGCGAACCCGTCGTCCTCTCCGGCCAGTTCCAGGACGAACACGGATCGGGGTGGGTAGCCCGCGGCCATCAGCGTGTCGTTTGCTCCGGGCGCTCGTTCCGGGCGATCGGACGCTTAAACCCCCATTCAAGTCTCCCTTGAAACTTCGAACCGACCGAATACGGATTCCTCACGGAACGGACCAGTCGGTACATGCCACCAACATTTATAAACCTTAAATACGAGCTTTAAGTCGAGTCATGAGCGATCCCAAGGAAACCATTAATATCGAAAACGTGGTGGCCTCCACGGGCATTGGCCAGGAGCTCGACCTGCAGAGCGTGGCAATGGACCTGGAGGGGGCCGACTACGATCCGGAACAGTTCCCCGGTCTCGTCTACCGAACCCAGGAGCCCAAGTCGGCCGCGCTCATCTTCCGATCCGGCAAGATCGTCTGTACCGGCGCCAAGAGCACGGAGGACGTCCACGAGAGTCTCCGCATCGTCTTCGACAAGCTTCGCGATCTCAACATCGAAGTCGAGGACGACCCCGAAATCGTCGTCCAGAACATCGTCACCTCGGCCGACCTCGGCCGCAACCTCAACCTCAACGCGATCGCGATCGGCCTCGGCCTCGAGAACATCGAGTACGAACCGGAACAGTTCCCCGGCCTCGTCTACCGGCTCGACGATCCCGAGGTCGTCGCACTCCTCTTCGGCTCCGGCAAGCTCGTCATCACCGGCGGCAAGAAGCCCGAGGACGCCGAACACGCCGTGGACAAGATCGTCTCCAGGCTCGAGGACCTCGGCCTGCTCGAGGGCTGATCCGGCCCTCGCCAGGGCCATCGCGACATGCTCGTTCTCGCAGCGACCGATCTGACCGGCGGCGGCCCCCTGGCCATCGTGGTCACGTTCCTCCTGACGGCGCTGTTCTACGCCGTCACGCTCCACCTGGCCGCCGTCTTCTTCCTCGGGGAGGTCCCCAGTCAGCGGGCCGTCGCCGTCTCGCCGGTGCCGGCCCTCGTGACGATCCTGCTGACCCGGTACGGCGCCGAGGTGGTCGTCCCGGTGACGCTGCTGGGCGACCTCATCGCGATCAGCGTCGTGTACCGGGTGCGCTGGCGGACGGCGGCGATCCTGACCCTGCTCCACTTCGCGTTCGCCGCGATCCTTGGAGTGGCGCTCGGAAACCTGCTCGGACTGCTGTAAGGTGCAGGGTGTGCCGGTCTCGTTTCTACGGGGCTTTCTCGACAAGAGTCCCTCGACGCGTTCATCGGAGCTCAGGTTCGTCCCGATGTCATGGCGGCGAAAATCCTGGTGACTGGGCGCTCTGGGCTTACTCCACCATGCGTTCGATCTCGGTCACGAGGAGGTCGCTCCCGCCGGCGGCCTTGACCTCGTTGATCGTCTCGAAGATGTCGCGCTCGTCGACCACCGCGTGGACGGCAACCATGTCCGAGTCACCGTCCGCGACCTCCATGACCGTCGGACCGCTCATACCCGGGATCACGTCGCGGATGGCGTCCAGGTCGTCGCGGTCGGCGTTGAGCATCAGGTAGCGTTTGCCCTCGGCCGAGATGACCGACCCGAGGGCCATCCGGACCTGCTGGACCTTGTCGTCGTCGACGACGTCCTCCCGCCCGAACAGACGGACGGAGCTCCCCAGCACCTCGTCGACGATTTCGAGGCGGTTGACCGCCAGCGTCGTCCCGGTGCTCGTGATGTCGACGATGGCGTCGGCGATCTCCACGTGCGGCGTGAGTTCCGTGGCGCCGCTGACCTCGACAATATCGGCCTCGATGGCGCGGGTCTCGAAGTACCGGCGGGTGACGTTCGGGAACTCCGTCGCGACGGTCGCCCCGTCGAGGTCGTAGGGCGTCTTGACGTCGCCGTCCTCGGGGGCGGCGAGCACCAGTCGACACTGCCCGAACTCCAGATCGAGCAGTTCCTCGAGGCGCTCGGGGCCGGCCTCCTGGATCTGGTCGTGGCCGGTGATGCCCAACTCGGCAGCGCCGTCCCGAACGTACTCGGGGATGTCGGCGGCCCGGGCGAACAACAGGGTCACCTCGGGGTCGACGGTGTCCGCGTAGAGTTTGCGGTCGGCCCCGTCGACGGTATGCAGACCCGCCCGTTCGAGCAGGTTCATCGACGGGTCGTGCAATCGGCCTTTGTTGGGGACGGCGATCCGCATGGCTGGGCGGTAGTGATCCCGAGTCAATTATCTTTCCCTCGCGTCGACCGCTGCCGGTACCGATCGTAGGGCGCCGGAACGGAGAGCCGAATCGATCATCGACCGCGGAACCGGACCTATATTGCCCCCTCGTCCGAACGGCCGACCATGAGCACGCTTCGCGTCGCGAACGGCGAGGTACTGCGTCCGGACGCCACCGTCGAATCGGCCGACGTGCTGGTCGACGTGGAGGCCGGCGAGATCGTCGCCGTCGGCCCGGACATCGGGGCCGGCGACGAGACGCTGGACGCCGACGGCGGCCTGGTGATTCCGGGGCTCGTCAACGCCCACACGCACGTCGCGATGACCCTCATGCGAGGATACGCCGACGACAAGCCGCTCGGCGCCTGGCTCCAGGAGGACATCTGGCCGATCGAGGCGGAGTTGACCCCGGAGGACGTCCGGGCGGGCGCCGAACTCGGCGTCCTCGAGATGATCAAGTCCGGCACGACCGCGTTCGCGGACATGTACTTCGAGGTCGAGGCGATCGCCGACGCGGTCGAGGCGGGCGGGGTCAAGGCCCTGCTCGGCTACACCGCGCTCACGGTCGACAAGGACGACGACGCGGCGACGGCGGACGTCGAACGATCGCTCGAGGTCGCCGAGACGCTGGACGGCGCTGCCGACGGCCGAATCCGGACGAACGTCCAGCCACACAGCCTGACGACCGTCGGCGAGGCGTATCTCCGCGAGATCGCCGGGGCGGCCCGCGAGCGCGGGTTCCCCCTGCACTTTCACGCCAACGAGACGACCGGCGAGGTCGACCCGATCGTCGACCGCGAGGGCCAGCGCCCGATCGCCTGGGCCGACGACCTCGACCTCCTGCAGGACGGCGCGATCCTCGCCCACGGCACGCACCTCGACGACGAGGAGATCGCGCTCCTGGCCGACCGGGACGTGACCGTCGCACACAACCCCGCGGCGAACGCCAAACTCGCCTCGGGGGTCGCGCCGGTCCAGCGGATGCTCGACGCCGGTGTCCGGGTCGCCCTGGGGACCGACGGTCCGGCCTCGAACAACGTCCTCGACGTGGTGCGGGCGATGCGCGACGCGGCGCTCGTCGGGAAGATCGCCGACGAGTACGACGCCGAGGCCCTGAGCGCCGAAACCGCGATCGAGATGGCTACGGCGAACGGCGCCGCCGCCCTCGGGTTCGAGGACGCGGGCCGGGTCGAACCGGGGGCGGCCGCCGACCTCGCCGTGGTCGACGTCGAGCGACCCCACCTCACCCCCCGGCACGACCTCCTGAGTCACCTCGTCTACGCCGCGACTGGGAGCGACGTTCGACACACGGTCTGTGACGGCCGGGTCCTCATGCGGGATCGCGAGGTGTTGACGATGGACGAAACGGCGGTTCGCGAGCGCGCCGAGCAGCGGGCGTTGGACCTGGTCGAGCGGGCCGAAGGATGACTCAGTTAAACGTTAAGATCTTTTTTTAAACACTATAAAATTCTCTGATGCCGTCAAGCCCGAACCCGAGCGACGAAAACTGTTGGATGAACCTTCTAAACGAGGTTCGGTGTTTAACCCGGAACTCCGACAACGATGCGAGTAGACATGCGATCCACAGCCATCCTCGCAGTACTCGTGGCGACAATGCTCGTGGTCTGGGGCGCCGGTTCGGCGATGGCGGCCCCCGAACCGACCGCGACGGGCGTGCAGGCACAGTCCGGGGACGATGTTCCCGTTCTGATGCAGACCGACGGCGGGAACGTAACGGAGAACGAAACTGACGACGGCAACGAAACCGTCGGCAACGCCACGTTCGGTCAGCAGCTCAATCAGTTCAAGCATCAGCTCAGGAACCAGTCGAACTTGTCGTTCGTCGAGAACTTGTCGTTCGCCGGGATGGACGTCGAGAACGCGTCGTTCGGCATGATCGTCGCCGAGTGGGTCGTCCGAAACAACCCCGGGAACGCACCGCCGTGGGCCGGACCAGGGAACAAAACGATGAAGGAGAACCGGACCGGACCGCCGAGTTG
>JBLGCL010000107.1:0-9630 GCA_047617305.1 Natronomonas sp. | reverse complement strand
CGTTCTTGACCAGCTTGACCGTCTCGGTGACCGGTACGCCCACGCAGGTGAGCCGCGCGTTCATCGCGGTCACCTGCTCGTCCGTCAGGACGTTGTTGCCGGGCATCGCGATGTCCCCGTCCACGACCAGGGCGGCGCAGTTCGCACAGGCACCCGCGCGGCAGGCGAACGGCCACGAGAACCCGCGACTCTCGGCGGCTTCGAGGATGGTCTCCCCGGGTTCGACGACGATCCGCCCGTACTCCTCGGGGCCGAGGTCCGCCGCCGACGCGGCTTCGAAGAGGTCTTCGTCGTCGACCGACCAGCCCCCATCCTCGATCGCCTCGTGATCCAGGTATTCGACGCGAGCCGTCGTTTGACGGAAAACTGGGGCCGACCCCCGTTGCCCGTACCGGGCGACGTAGGTCATGGCCGTCTCGACGGGTTCGCTCTCCAGGTCGGCGAACCAGTCCCGGACCGTTCCGGGCGCAACCCCGTACCGATCGGCCAGTTCCTCGACGCCGACCCCCTCCGTCTCGGCGATGGCAGCGACGGTGGACCCCGATTCGAGTTCCCCGAACCACTCCCGGATCGCTTCGGGCGAGCGGTCGTACCACTCCGCCAGGTCGTCGATCGCCACGCCCCGCTCGTGGGCGATCGCCAGGGTCAGCAATTCGGCGGATTCCGGCCGCTCGACGTGTTCGAGCCACTCCCGGAGTTCGGCGGCGTCGACGCTCTCGAGTTCGCTCATGTGGGTCCGATCGTGCGCGAGATTATCTAAACGAAAGGAAGATTCCCAGTCCGTGGGGATGGCTATCACTGGACAAGAACCGTACGAGGTGATTTGAGGGGCCGGTCGTTACCTCGGATGGGGGTCCGGATCAATCGTCCGCCGGGCTCGTCGCCGTTTCGGGCGGCGTCGGTGGGGCGCCGAGCAGCGTCGCCGCCACGAGCGCGCCGGCCACGACGACCAGGCCCGCGCAGACGAGGTAGCTGACCCTGAAGCCCACCGCGTGCACCGCCGGAATGGCGACGACCGGCCCGAGCGAGGACCCGACGTCCCCGAAGACGTTGTAGACGCCGCCGAGTTTGCCCACGTCCCCCGACGGGCTGATGTCCCCGAGGTAGGCGAGCAGGGGCGGGTTGCTCCCGCCGACGCCGAACCCGACCAGGACGACGCCCAGCATCGACCCGAGGAGCGTCGGAACGAACACGAGCAGGACGAACCCGAGGGCGAGCACCCCGAGAGCCGGAACGGTGATCAGCGCACGGTTGGGGAGGGCGTCCGAGTAGCGTCCGGCGACGACGGTGGCGCCGCTCGAGGCGACCACGCTCGCGGCCATGACAACCCCGCTCACGCCGACCTCGGAGACGCCGGAGATCCGGATGCCGAACGTCTCGGCGTAGAGGACGACCGTCGAGATGAGGACCCCGGCGAACAGGAACCGCACGGCGAAGTTCACGAACCCGACCGTCCCGATCCGGGGGTCCCGGCGGACCAGCCCCGGGATCGCCCGGATGCCGGCACCCTGGCCGACGTCGGCGTTCACGTTCGGGATGACGAAGAAGGCGACCACGGTCGCGAAGATACCCGCGATCCCCGCAAGGGAGAACGCGGGCGCGTAGCCGAAGGCGTCGGTGACCAGCCCGCCGACCACCAGCCCAGTGGGGAAGCCCATGCTCTGGCCGCCGCGCATGTATCCGGTCCACCGGCCCCGATTCTCGGGCGTAGTGACGTGCGTGATCGTGCTGAACGCGCCGACGAACACGAACGCGGATCCGACGCCCCAGACCCCGCGGGCGAGCAGAAAGACCGTCGCCGACGACAGGGGGAGTGGCCCGGGATCGAGGCCGAGGATGTATCCGAACGGCGCCAGCGGCATCAGGGCGAACCCGAAGAGCATCGGCTTCCGGGTCCCCAACCGGTCGAGGATGCTCCCGGCGGGGGTGTTCAGGACCAGTCGGGTCATCCGGTTGATCGCGAGGATCAGCCCCACCAGGAACGGCGAGATGCCGAGTACCGGCCCCAAACGGGGGAGCGTCGGGAACGCCACGCCCCCCGCCACGCCGGCGAAGAAGACGCCGACGATGAGACTCGCGGCCACGACTGGCACGCTCGGGTCGTCCCGAGACGCCGGCAGGTTCACTATCGGCAGTACGGCGACCCGAAGAATGTATGTTACGAAACGAAATGGTTCGGGCCCGTTCGCCGGCCACTCGACTGCCGGCCGCCGGGAACACGTTTAGGCGGGATCGACCCGAACCATCTCCCATGCGCTTCGAGGTGATACAGGGCGACATCGCCGAACAGTCCGCCGACGCCCTCGTCAACGCGGCCGGCACGAGCCTGAAGATGGGCAGCGGGGTGGCCGGTGCGCTCCGCCGCGGTGCGGGGGAAGAGATCGACGAGGAGGCGGTCTCCAAGGGGCCGATCGACCTGGGCGAGGTGGCGGTCACCGACGCCCACGACCTCGACGCCGAGTGGGTGATCCACGCCGCCGCGATGCCGCACTACGGCGACGGGCAGGCAACCCCGGAGAGCATCCGCGACGCGACCCGGAACACGCTGGAGAGAGCCGACGAACTGGGCGCGGAATCGCTCGTGATCCCGGCGCTTGGCTGTGGCGTCGCCGGGTTCGACCTCGCGGATGGCGCCCGCCTCATCGCCGAGGAGATCGCCGATTACGACCCGGAGACGCTGGCGGACGTCCGGTTCATCGGGTACGCCGATGGGGAATACGAGACGATCCGTCGGGTCGCGGAGGACGTCATGGACTGACGTGAGGATACTCCCCGGCCGAACGCCGGAGGCCATCTTGTCGGGATGCTTTCGGTATGGTATCGACTCTCTAGTCCCATTGTTACCATGATATATCATCTCACAGTAATATTAACCCGAAAGCGTCCGTACGTGGAAGTATGGCGGACATGCTTTCCGGCCACGTCGCAGTGGTCACCGGTGGTGCGAGCGGCATCGGACGCGAAATCGCCCTGACGTACGCGGTAGAGGGTGCCGACGTCGTCGTCGCGGACATCCAGTCGGAGCCGCGCGAAGGCGGGACGCCGACCCACGAGAAGATCGAGGCCGAGACGGACGCCGAGGCGAAATTCGTCGAGTGCGACGTCTCGAACGTCGACGAGGTCCGGGCCGCAGTGGACGCGGCCGACGAGTTCGGGGGCGTCTCGGTCATGGTGAACAACGCCGGCATCTTCCGGGGCGAGGACTTCCTCGAGGTGACGCCCGAGGACTTCGACCGCCTCATGGACATCAACGTGAAGGGCACGTTCTTCGGGGCCCAGGCGGCCGCCGAGAAGATGGTCGAGAACGAGGTCGAGGGCTCGATCATCAACCTCTCGAGCGTGGCCGGTCTCGAAGGGTCCGGCGGGTTCGCGTCCTACTGCACCTCGAAGGGCGCGGTCCGACTGATGACCTACTCGCTCGCCGACGCGCTCGGCGACATGGGCATCAACGTGAACGCGATCCATCCGGGCGTCATCGAGACAGAGATGACGACCGACGACGTCCCAATCGTCGGTACCGACCAGGGCGAAGGGTACAAGCAGGCGATCCCCTCGCGACGGTTCGGCGACCCGAAGGAAATCGCCGACGCCGCGGTGTTCCTCGCCAGCGACATGTCCGACTACGTCAACGCCGAGTCGATGGTCGTCGACGGCGGCATGACGAACACGCAGTAAGCGGACGGCGCTGCAGATTCGCGACCGAACTCACTCGTGCCCGCTGACGGGCACGGGTTCGTACGGTTCCTCGAGGTAGTCAATCTCGCTATCGGTCAGGTCGACGTCCACCGCTTCGACGGCGTCCTCGAGGTGTTCGAGGCTCGTCGTGCCGACGATCGGCGCGTCGACCCAGTCCTTGTGGAGTAACCACGCCAGCGAAACCTGGGCCATCGTCAGCCCTTTCTCGTCGGCCAGTTCCTGCACGCGCTCGTTGATCTCCTGGCCGCCACCCTCTGCGTAGGGGTGCTCGTGGGCGTAGTCGTCGGTTTTACCACGGGTAGTGGACTCGAACTCGACGTGTGGCCGGGTGAGATAGCCGCGAGCCAGCGGGCTCCACGGGATCACGCCGACGTTCTCGCGCTCACACAGCGGCAGCATCTCGCGTTCCTCCTCGCGGTAGACCAGGTTGTAGTGGTTCTGCATGGTGACGAACCGCTCCAGGCCGAGTCGTTCGCTGGTGTGGAGGGCATCGGCGAACTGGTAGGCCCACATCGACGAGGCGCCGATGTACCGAACCTGGCCGCGTCGCACGGCGTCGTCGAGCGCTCGGAGCGTCTCCTCGATCCGCGTCTGGTAGTCCCAGCGATGGATCTGGTAGAGGTCGAGCGTGTCCATCCCCAGTCGATCCAGGGAGTTCGCGAGTTCCTGCTCGATGGCCTTCCGGGAGAGACCGCCCGAGTTCGGGTCGTTGGCGTCCATCTGGAAGAAGCCCTTCGACGCGATGACGAACCGGTCGCGATCGTACTCTTCTAAAACGTTCCCCAGAACGCGCTCGGACTCACCCACGGAGTACATGTTGGCGGTGTCGAAGAAGTTGATCCCCAGTTCGATCGCCCGCTCGATGATGGGACGGCTCTCGTCCTCGTCGAGCACCCACTCGCGCCAGTCGCTCGTCCCGAAACTCATACAGCCCAGGCAGATCCGGCTGACGTCCATGCCCGTGTCGCCGAGGGTGGTGTACTCCATACGCCCGACTAACGACGTCCCGGATCAAAAGGATAGGTCCCGGGTCGGACCGTTGGGACTGGGCCTTACTCGATCCCCTTGCGGTCGACCCGGGCGACGGCGAGTCGGATGGCGAGGTAGGCACCGGCGCCGATCGCGAGGTAGCCCAGGACGGCGATCCAGGTTCCCGGCCCCGTGCTACCGATCGCCAGGCGGGCGATCGTGTTGGCCGGGTGTTCGGGAAGGAGCGTCGTCAGCGCCACGATGGCGAGCACGCCGGTCGAGTAGAGGAACTGCGCCTGCTGCCGGTCGGGCGCGAGCAACGACAGCGCCAGCCCCACGACGACGACGGCCAGCGAGAGGCCGACCACGACGGCCACGATGGCGAGCGGATGGGCGACCGCGATCCCGTTCATCGCCAGCAGGAGAACCCATGCCGCGGCCTGGATCGGTGCCAGCGTCGCGGTCGCGATCACCTTCGCGTCGACGATGTCCCACGTCGTCAGCGGCGCGACCCGGAGCAGTTCGAGGGTGCCGCGCTGGATCTCCTCGGTCATCGAGTCGACGGCGATCGACCCGCTGATGAACACCGGGAGGAACATCAGCAGCGGGATCAGGATCGTGTAGGTGAACCCGAAGTAGGGGCTCGCCGCGATCCGGTCGGGGAGCGACAGCGGCCGGCGGTCCAGGTACTGGAGGCGGTCCAGTCGCTCGAATCGTTCGTAGGCGTTCAGCGCACTCCGGAGCTGGACCACCGTCATCGTGGTCCGGATGGACCCCTCGGCGACGATGGCCTCGACCTGGATGGCTCCCGGCTCGGCGTCGGCCGTATGCGTTATCAGTACCGCGTCGATCCGGCCGTTCCGGAACGCCGTTTCCGCCGCCGATCGCGAGTCGTACGTTCGGGGGGCGACGCCGCCGTCTTCGGACAGCACGACCGAGAGGTCCTCGGCGTCCTCGCCGACCACGCCGGCGTCGACCGTGAACCCCTCGGAGGCTCCGGGGTCGTACATCGAGACCAGGCCGACGACCAGGAACGACGAGAACGCGGCCACGAACAGCTGGATCAACAGCGCGAGGACGATCGTCTTCTCCGACTTGAGCGACGCCAGTTCCCGCTTTGCGATGGTCAGCCGCGCCCGGATTCCCGGGAGCCGGGAGCGCTCCTCAGACGCCACCGCCAGTCACCCCCGGACCGTAGACCAGCGTCAGTACCGCCAGGTTGTAGATCACGTGGACGACCGCGGCGACGGCGAGCCCGGCACCCCAGCCGGCCCGTCCGCGGCTGGCCCCGACCGCCGAGATCGTCGCGGTCACGGCGTGGAGCAGGAGTGGGGCCAACAGCAGGCCCCCGGCGACGACCGGCCCGAAGGCCCCGGCGCCGGCGCCGCTGCCGACGCCGAACGCAGCCTGTCCGACGACGTAGTCCTGGAGGCCGACCAGCTGGGCCACGAGCACCAGCTTCTCGCCGACGAAGAACCCGGCGCCCGCGAGCGCCCCCAGGACGATCGCGACCCCCGTCGTCCGGTCGAACTGCGCGTGGGCGAACCCGGCGTACACGTGAACGCTCTTGGCGAGTTCCTCCACGACGGCGATGGCGACGAACAGGAGGACGAGCCCGACCCAGTTCAACAGCGGGTTGCCCGTGATGGCCCCGCTCAGGGGGAACGTCGCGGCCACCACGATGAGTTCGGCGACGATGACGAAGGGCATGAACGCGACGCTGAGGACGAAGACCGAGCGGCGACCGCGGACCTGGCTCACGACCGCGTCGAGGACCTTGTGGGGGATCGCCCGCTGGGTGAACATGTCCTCCTCCCGGTAGACGCCCGCCCCGAGCGTGAACAGGACCAGGGCCGAGAGGAGGAACGGCCCGGTCGAGAAGCCGTACTCGACGAGGGAGGCCCCGCTCCCCGACAGGTCACGAACGACGAGCGTCAGCGGCGAGATGAGCGCGATCGGCGTCACCTCGGTGAAGATCGCCGGGAGGAACACGTACGACGTGAGGAAGACCGACAGGGCGACCGTCACGAACGAGAGTTCCTTGAACGACCGCGCGAACATCCCGGCGACGAAGGCCGTCGCCAGGAAAAGGAGGGCGATCGGGAGCACCGCGGCGACCGAGAGCCAGCTCCCGCCGACGGCCACGGCGATGAGGGCCGTCACGACCGCCAGCACCAGGAAGTACGGCAGGGTCTTCCCGGCGACGATGTCCCCCCGCGTGACCGGCGAGACGAGCATGAGTTCCCCCCGGCGGTTGAGCCGCTCCTCCATGATCGAGGAGCCGTAGGCCTGGATGACGAAGTTCATCGGGACGACGAACACGAACGCCAGGACCAGCGATCCGAACGGGAACGGGGGCTGGATGTCCCCGGGCGCGCCCCGGGTGTCCCCGCCGAGGAGCCCAGCCCCCCCGACGTCGGGAGCGCCGAACGCGCCGCCACCGGCATCGTCGCCCCCGCCGTCGCCGTCACCGTCGCCGCCCCCGTCGGCGTCGCTTCCGCCACCGTCGTCGCCGCTACCACCGCCCGCACCGGTTCCGTCGCCGCCGTCACTACTGACCGGTCCGGTCCCCCCGATCCCGCCGATTGTACGCGACCGGTATTCCAACGAGACGTTGACCGGGAAGGCGGCCGACTCGTTTCGCTCCTGGCGCATCAGGTAGTCGTTGTATCGCTGGACGGCCGCGCGGAACTCGTCGTACGCGGCCCGGCTCTTCTCGTCGTCGGGCGCGTAGTATACCTGGTCCCCTCGGACCACGAGGTCGACGGCGTCCGTCTTCGGGTCCTCGACCGACGCGTTGGCGGCCACGAACTGCGAATTCCGTTCGACGACCGCGCTGTAGGGGCTGTCGTCGTCGAGGCCCACGGTGTAGATCCCGCGGTCGAAATCGACGCCCTGTCCCACGACCGCCGGTCCGGCGAGGAGTCCCAGCGCTGCGCCGACGACCACGAGCGCGACGGTCGCGCGGTTGACCGTCCCCGCGTTCCTCGAGACCTCCCACCTGGCGATTCGCAGTACTTTCCGGGGATTCACGCCTCGGTCTCCTCCCCGGCCGTCGTCGGCGACTCGCCGGCGATCTCCAGGAAGATGTCCTCGAGGCTGGGGTTCACCGTCCGGATGTCCTCGATCTCGCCTCCGCGTTCGGCGGCCGCCGTCCGGACCGCTTCGACCTCGTCCATCCCCCCGACGACGCGCCGGTACCGGCCGTTCTTCTGGACGCTTCCCGGGACCTCGACGCTGGTAAAGACGTGATATTCGGTGTCACCGTACTGTTCGCGGATCTCCTCCAGCGTCCCCCGGGCGATCACCTCGCCGTGGTTCATGATCGCGACCCGGTCGCAGACGTCCTCGACGTGAAAGAGGTTGTGCGCGCTGAACACGACGGTCCGGCCTTCCTCGGCGAGTTCGCGAGTGAAATCGATGATGTAGTTGGTCGTCAGCGGGTCCAGACCGCTGGCCGGTTCGTCGAACACGAGGACGTCCGGGTCGTTCACGAGCGCCCGGGCGATGGCGACCTTGCGTTTCATCCCCTTCGACATGTCGCCGATCTTCCGCTCGCGGTGTTCGAGGTCCAGGCGGTCGAGCGCCTCGTGGATCCGTTCCTCGGCCACGTCGTCGGGCACGTCGTAGAGGTCGGCGAAGAAGTGGAGGTACGAGCGGCCGGTCATCTCCTCGTAGAGGGGCGATTCCTCGGGGAGGAAGCCGAGGTTGCGACGCATCTCCGGATCGTCGGCGTCCAGGCCGGCGACCGAGATCGTCCCGTCGGTGGGTTCGATCAGTCCGGCGATCATCTTCAGCGTCGTCGTCTTCCCCGCGCCGTTGGGGCCGACGACCCCGAACACGTCCCCGGACTCGACGGTGAAAGTGCACCCGTCGACCGCGACGAAACCGCCGTACTCCTTGCGGAGGTCCTCGGCGACGATCATTACCGGAAGCAAGGGCCCGGCCCACTTCACGATACTGGCCCCGGACAGTTCTTACGGATCCGGGCCCCATGCTCGACCGTGAGCCGACGCCATTCGATCGGAACGGTCCGGACGCCCGAGGGCCGACGCCTCCGCGTGTCTCGCCGGGTCGAGGCCCCGCCAAGCGCGGCCTGGGAACTGTTCACCGACACGACGAGGTGGGACGAGTGGGGGCCGTCCGTGACGGGCGTCGAGTGCGAGGACCGTTTTATCGAGGTCGGCACGGAGGGACACGTCCGGACGGTCGGCGGGCTTCGGGTCCCGTTCCGGGTCGAGACCTGCCGCGACCGGCGGTGGACCTGGCGAGTGGCTGGCGTCGGGGCGACGGGGCACCGCGTCGAGTCGGTGGACGTCGGGGGCGGCTGTCGGATCGGGTTCGAGGTACCCCTCTGGGCAGCTCCGTACGTCCCGGTCTGCCGGCGGGCGTTGGGCCGGATGGGCCGGCTCCTGACCGTCGAAGGCTGACCCGCTCTCGGAGCGCCGGGTTGACGCGTCGGGCCAGTCGGCCCCGTCTTCGACGCCATCGGGGAGTGTGCCGGGGGAGTAATTGGACCTTGATACGTCCCCTTGCCAACGACTGATCCTCGGTCCGCCGAACGCTTTTGATCGCTCGCTCGATACGGTCCCCCATGCCCGACCTGACGCCACCCCCGTTCCGGGGGAACGAGCACGCGAAGGACGGCGCGGCGAAGGGGGCGGAAATCGGCGCCACGCTGGGGAGCCCGCTCGGACCGGCCGGCGGGGCGGTCGGCGCCGGCGTCGGCGGTGCGGCCGGATACCTCGCCGGAAACGCCAGGGACGCCGTCGAGACCGTCTGCCCGTTGTCCGTTCTGCGGAACGAGTAACACACTTCGGAAAGGTCTAAACCCGCTCCCCCGATTCGCACACACATGGACATGGACGCCTACGAGCTGATCGAGCGGAACGTCGAGGAGGTGGTCACCGAGGACGAAATGCGGGACCTCGCGGCGGATCCCGAAGGCAAGCGGGTCTACGTCGG
>JBLGCL010000106.1:0-9752 GCA_047617305.1 Natronomonas sp. | reverse complement strand
ACGACTGCGGTACGATTAATCTCCATCTATATGCCACCTGTGGCTCTATATTTATAAAAATACAGAGAGTTAGCCGGGGCGTTGAATGTTGATTGCCCTTCGGAGCTTACGCGATTCCCGCCCGTCCCCAGAACGCGAAGCGTTCTGGTGTGCGAACGAGACGCACGGCGTCTCGTCAACGCCGTGAACGGCGGGACTCCCTCGCTGTCTTAGGTGGACTTCGAACGATTCGCCAGCGAAACTCAAGGCTACGCCGGGAGCGATATCGGGGCCGTCTGCCGCGAGCCCAGCAAGCTCGCGCTGGACGAATTCATCGAATCCGCGGGGGCCGAGAAGCGTCCGGAGGACGTCGACGAGGCCTCCGGATCGATCACCGTCGATCTGTCGCACTTCGAAGCCGCACTCGAGACGGTCAAGCCCTCACGCCCGAACGGCGGGAAGCCTACCGGGAGATGGCGGAGCGCTTCGGCGGCGGAATGCCCGTCGATCTGGAGGGATCGGGTGTCGGATGCCAGTAACCGAGTGGGCCGCCCCGACGTTTCGACCGCCCGGTGTCCCCGGCGTCCCGGGAATTCGATGCCGGCCGATCACCTCGACGGGAAGAACAACCCGGAGAGCGAAAACGCGAAGAAATACCCGCCGAAGTAGACGACGGTCAGGACGAATCCCGTGGTGACGATCGTCTTCTGGAACAGGCCGAACATGGCCAGCTGGAGGTGCTGAACGCCCCCGTCCACGAGGAGGATGGTCGACTGCCAGGCGAGGCCGTTGGCGACGACCGCGACCACGAACCCGATCACCGCCGCGCTGATACTCGCTCGACCGTGTGAGGACAGGAAGTGCGTGTACACGCCGGCAAGCGCAACGAACGCCGTTGCGATCCAGGACGCCTCGAACGGAGTCACTCCCGGATGGGTGGTCATGAACGTCGCCAGCCCGGCGATACTTCCGGTGACCGTTCCCACCAGCAGGATCCTGGCCCAGCCTTCCACGACGGACAGCCGGATCCGTTCCCTTACCGTCCGTTCTAACCGGAGCGTGTCGGCCGACGACGTGGATCGATCCCCGGTCATCGTGTGTCGTTCGTCACGTCGATTTCTATCCGCCGATCGACGACACGTCCTTCGAGGAACCCACCGATTTCGAAGTCCCCGGTCCGGAGGCGGTCGAGCGTCGATTCCGACCGCTCGTACACCCAGAACGGGACCCGAACCGTTTCAGCTGCCCCCGGCTCGATCGTTTTGGCGGGAAACTCGCTCGGTCGTTCGCGCGCTACCTTTCGGTCGCCGATCGTTCCCGTGAGATCGGCTCCGTCGACGACGATCGGCCGCTGTGTCGGATTGTGGACCCGTACGGTCACGGCGAGCGTCGGTTCGTCGTTCGATTCCTGAAATTCGTATCCCGTTACCGTCGCGTCGAGGGGCTTGGCGTCCAGGTACGCGTCGTAGGACTGCATCGTGTACCCGAACGAAACCGCGAACACGAGGACGAAGAGGGCGAACGACCCCAGGACCACCGATGAGGTCGCTCTGTTGTCGGCGAGCGGCATGCGTCAACGGGTTTACATCGTCATTGAAAAATATTGTGATCGTGGAATCCGCTTCCAGGAGACCGGGTCACACCCCATGGTGGGAGATCGTCGAGCGATCGTTGGCCGCCGAATAATCACGGTACTGATCGTGCACGCGTCGGTCCAGGGGCGGGCGATGGCCGATGCGGAGTCCCCGAACACCCGCATCGTCCCCGTCTCCTCGTCGAACGCGGCAATGCCGACGCGGTCCTCGAAGATGGACGGTCCGTAGGACAGTGACTCGCGGGTTCGTAGTTTCAGGTGTTCGGCGTCGACGGCGGAGCGACGCCCCGATAATGAGAAGTACTGTATTAGAGTCTCTCGCTCGACGTCCCTACCGGTAATGCTTGAACAGCAAGGCCCGCACGTCGTCCTGCGTCTGGACGGTTTCGGTGTCGCCGTCAGGGAGGTCGACTTCGTATTTCGTCTCCTCGGTGTCGGCTTCGGTCCACTTGTCGTCGTGGGTGTCGAGGAGGCTCATCATCTCGTCCAACATGTCGTCGCCGCCCCCGTCCCCGTCGGCGTCCGCTTCGGTATCGTCCTCCGTCGCTTCCGCGTCGTCGGTCTCGCCGTCTCCGTCGTCCGCTTCGTCGGCTGTCGCCTCGTCCTCGCTCGCGTCCGCGTCGGCCCCTCCGGCGTCGTCCGTGGGTGTCGTTTCCTCGTCCGCCGATCCGTCGGGTTCGACCCCGCCGCCCAGGTCGTCCGGAGCGCCGAAGTCGTCGATGAGATACTGGAGGGCGTCCTTCCGGTGGACGGTCCCGTAGGGACCGACGAGCTCCGATTCGATGGCGTCGCGGAGGTCTTCGAGATACGCCGCCTGCTCCTCCGTGATCTCGAGTTCGGGCATACGATCATCTCCGAAGGGGTGGTACATAAGCGTGGACCACGCCGTCGCGACGCCGGCCAGTCGTTCGACGCCGGCGTGAGTTATAGGGTGCCAGGAACGGACGCGCCTCATCCCGAAGGCGACCGTGACGGTTGTTTGAATCATATGAAATCCCGGCCCCACCAACGAGACGCTGCTGTCTCATCGATACCCCACATTTCTGGCTTCTGATTGTATTTCCAACCGGCGAGAATCGTATCCTGGTCTTTATGCTTCCGAAATAGTAATGTGCGATAATGGCAACATCGAGCGACACCACTCCCGACGACCGAGAGTTCGAACCGACGACGAGCGTCTGTCCGTTCTGCGGAGTCGGGTGTACCCTCACCTACGACCCCGAAACCGGCAAGACCACGGGGGAGGCCGGGCCCGTGAACACGAAGGGGGAGATCTGTCCCAAGGGGGCCGCGGCCTTCGAGATGGTCGACAACGACGACCGTCTGACCACACCCCTCGTGCGCGAGGATGGTGAACTCGTCCCGGCCACGTGGGAGGAGGCGTTCGACCGGATCGAGCACGAGTTCGGTCGCGTCCTCGACGAACACGGGCCCGAGGCCCTCGGCTTTTTCTCATCGTCGTCGTGCACGAACGAGGAGAACTACCTCCTGCAGAAGATCGCCCGCGTGCTCGGGACCAACAGCGTCGACAACTGCGCGCGGCTCTGTCACTCCTCGACGGTCGCCGCGCTGAGCGACCGGTTCGGCGCCGGCGCGATGACGAACACCCTCGACGACCTCACCGAGGCGGACGTGTTCCTCGCGACGGGGGCCAACCCGGCCGAACAGCACCCGGTAATCTTCCGGTCGTACATGCTCCCGGCCATCCGCGACGGGACGACGTTCATCCACGTCGATCCCCGGGCGAACGCGACGACCGAGGTCGCCGACGTTCACCTCCCGGTCAAACCCGGCCACGACATCCCGCTCCTGAACGCGATGGCGAAGGTCGTCATCGACGAGGGGTTGATCGACGAGGAGTTCCTCGACGAACGCGTCGACAACCTCGAGGTCTTCGAGGAGTTCCTGTCGGACGTCGACGTCGAGGAGAACGCCGAACTCGCCGGGGTCGACCCCGACGACCTCCGGGAGGCGGCCCGGGCGTTTGGCGAGGCCGACCGTGCTGCTGCCTTCAGCGGAATGGGGATGAGCCAGCACCAGTCGGGCACCGACAACGTCCACGCGCTGATCAACCTCGTCGTCCTCACGGGGAACGTGGGCAAGCGCGGAACGGGCGTCAACCCACTCCGCGGCCAGAACAACGTCCAGGGCGCCGGCGACGTCGGGGCGCTCCCGGACATTCTCCCGGGCTACGAGAGCGTCACCGACCCCGAGGCTCGCGAGCGCGTGGCCAACGTCTGGGGGGTCGAACCGCCGACCGAACCCGGACTCACCGAGGTGGAAGTCACCCACGGGATGGGCGAGGACATCCACGCCGCCTACGTGTTCGCCGAGAACCCGGCCGTCTCGGAACCGAACCTCTCGAAGGTCCGGGAACGCCTGGACGCGATCGATTTCCTCGTCGTCCACGACATCTTCCTCTCGGAGACGGCCGAACACGCCGACGTCGTGCTCCCGGGGAGCGCCTGGGCGGAAAAGGCCGGGACGTTCACGAACACCGACCGGCAGGTCCAGCGCGTCCGGCCGATGACCGACGAACGCCCCGGCGACGCACGGCTTGACCTCGACGTCCTCGCCGAGTTCGGCAACCGCGTCGCCGACTACGAGTTTAGCGACGATCCCGAAACGGTTTTCGACGAGATGACCGCGGTCAACCCGCTTTACGCGGGGATGAACTACGCCGACGTCGACGAGGGGAGCGTCCGATGGCCGTATCCCGAGGGTGCGGACTCGGGACAGGAGGTCCTCCACGAAGAGACGTTCGCCAACGGCGAGCGGACGACCGACCTCCACCTCGTGGACCACGTGGCCCCGGCGGACGAGGTGGGCGAGGACCAGCTGGTCCTCACGACCGGACGCGTCCTCCAGCACTTCAACAGCGGCGCCGTCACTCGACAGTCGGGGACGCTGATGAAATTGCGCAACGAGAACGCGCTCCAGATCCATCCCCGGAACGCCGAGGAGCGTGGCATCGAGGACGGCGACACCGTCGTCGTCGAGAACGAACGCGGCCGAACCCAGGTCGAGGTCGAGGTCACACCAGCCATCCGGCCCGACACGGTCTTCATGACCTTCCACTGTGCCGATCCCCTCGTCAACGACCTGACGGGGGATCACCTCGACCCGGTCGCCGGCATCCCCGAGTACAAGCACACCTCGGTGCACGTCGATGTCGTCTCGAACGAGAAAAGCGACTGAATACGGCGTCGATTCGCCGTCAGTCGTTGCCCTAGACCTGGTCCCAGTAGTCCGGTTCGTTGCCGGGCTTCCACTTGATCGTGCACCCGCGGGAGGGCTTGAACTCGTCGTCGACCGACTCGCCGGCCAGGACGGCGTCGATGGCCTCCTCCACGTCGAACTGCGTCGGTTCGTCGTCGGGGTTGAGCGCGTCGTCGAGGCGGCCGTGATAGGCCAGGCGGAACTCGCCGTCCTCGCGCCGGAAGAGGAACGGGTCCGGCGTGCAGACTGCCCCGTAGGCCGCCGCGACGTCCTGTGACTCGTCCCGGAGGTAGGCGTCGTAGGCGATCGTCCCGTCCTCGACGAGGTCCTGCATGCGATCGAAGGAGTCGTCGGGATACTCCTCCGCGTCGTTGGGGTTGATCCCCACGACGGCCACGTCGTCGTACCGGTCGGCGTACTCGTTGAGCAGGTCGAACTTCGCCTTCGCGTACGGGCAGTGGTTGCACGTGTAAACGACGAGGAGCGCCTCGTCGTCGGCGAAGTCCTCGAGGGCATACGTCTCCCCGTCGGTTCCCGGTAGTTCGAAGGTCGGTGCGGCGTCGCCGACGGTCAGTTGCTGAACGGATTCTCCGGCCATGGCTGATCGGGCGTATGCACGGGACGCCCAAAACCGTTCGTGCTCCGGCGGGAATTCGGGCGGCGACGGTACAGGTCTTCGGACGGCGGACGTCCAGTCGCTTTATACGCTGTCCCCACCTCGCCACGCCACGTGCCACCCGACTTCATCCCGCGGTTCGATCACGAGTCGCCGATCATCGGCGTCGTCCACCTGCCGCCCCTTTCGGGGGCACCCGAATCGGACGGCGATCGAACGGCGATCCGCCAGCGCGCCCTGGCGGACGCCACCGCCCTCGAGAACGGGGGCGTCGACGGCGTGATCGTCGAGAACTTCGGCGACGCCCCCTTTTACCCGGACGAGGTACCGCCGCACGTGGTCGCCGAGATGACGGCGCTGACGGACGCCGTGGGGAACGCCGTCGACGTCCCGGTCGGCGTCAACGTCCTGCGCAACGACGCGACGGCGGCCGTCTCCGTGGCGGCGGCCACCGGGGCGGACTTCGTCCGGGTGAACGTGCACGTCGGCGCGGCCGTCTCGGATCAGGGGGTCATCGAAGGAGGGGCCCACGAAACCCTTCGGCTCCGGGATCGTCTCGACGCCCACGTCGCCGTCTGCGCCGACGTCGGCGTCAAACACGCGACGCGGCTGGCAGACCGCGACCTCGCTGCGGAGGCCTCGGACGCGGTCGAGAGAGGGTTGGCGGACGCCCTGATCGTCAGCGGGGACCGGACCGGCGATCGGACGCCCCTCGACGACGTTCGGCGCGTCCGGGAATCGATCGGCGACGAGGCTCCGGTCCTCGTGGGGAGTGGCGTGACGGCCGACGCCGCACCGGAGGTACTCGAGGTGGCCGACGGCGCCATCGTCGGCACGGCGTTCAAGACGGACGGCGTCACGACGAATCCGGTCGAGGAACGGCGCGTCCGCGACCTCGTCGACGCCGCAAAAACCCGGGGCTAGTTGCTCAGTCGTCGGCGGTCACGGGTTCCCCGTGCGTGACCTCCGTACCCAGCAGGTCGAGGAACTCGGCGATCCACTCGGGATGGGCCGGCCACGCGGTTCCCGTCACGAGGTTTTCGTCCCGGGTGACCTCCTCGGTGAAGGTGGCCCCCGCGCTCTCGACGTCGGCCTTCAGGGCCGGATACGCCGAGCAGGTGTAGCCCTCGAGCACGCCGGCGGCGGCGAGGATCAGCGGGCCGTGACACAGCGCGGCGACGGGCTTGTCTTCCTCGAAGAAGTGCCGGACGGCGTCGAGCACCTCGTCGTACGTCCGGAGGTACTCGGGGGCCCGACCGCCCGGAACCACGAGGGCGTCGTAGTCCGCCGGATCGACGTCCGCCATCGTCGCGTTCAACTCGAAGTCGTGACCGCGCTCCTCGAGGTAGGTCTGGTCGCCCCGGAAGTCGTGGACCGCGGTCTTGACCGTCTCCCCCGCTTCCTTCTCGGGGCACACGGCGTGGACCTCGTGGCCCACTGCCTGGAGCGCCTGGAACGGTACCATGATCTCGTAGTCCTCGACGAAGTCACCGGCGATCAGCAGGATGTTCTTGGCTGGCATCTGGTGTCACCCAACAATGGTAACGGGAGCAGCCCGTATAACCTTGACTCGCCAACATTGGGTAGAGGCCGGAACGCCCGACACTCTAGGCTTAGTCGTCCTGACAGCACCCGCCGGCTTCTTCGCCGAAATCGACCGCGAGGGGATCCGAAACCGTCCGGTTGATCGTTTCGAGGCGGTCCTGGAGGGCCGACTGGGCCTCCAGGAACTCCTCCATCACCGGCAGGGAGTGCAGTTCCCGCTGGGCCTCCCGGAGTCGTTCGACGTCCCCTTCCGTGGCCTGCCCGGTTTGCCGGGCGAGTTGATACTCCTGGCGGAGTTGCTCGAAGCGTTCGATCCGCTCCTGGGCCGTCTCGTCCGCCTCGACGGCGCGGGTCGCTTCGACGAACCGCTCGTGTTCCGGCAGGTTCGCGATCTCCTCCCCGAGGCTCCGGGCGAGCCCCTCGATGTCGGTCAGGTCAGTGCTCATCGGGCATCGTTTTGAACTTCCTAAGTATGAACCCATCGACGGTGGCGACGTTGAACCCGAGGTCCTCGATTTGTGGGTCGGCCGCCTGGACCCGTAGAAACCGGCGACTGGCGGCGGTCAAGCGTCGGCGTTTTACGTTCCCGACCGTTACGGAGGTTCGATGACTGACGACGCCGAGTTTTCGCCGGGGGACCTCCGGGCGACGGGAATGGCGCTCAAACACGACCGGGAGTGGGACTACGAACTCGACAGGATCGTCGAGGCGGTCGAGGAGCGGGACGCGACGACCGTCGGCCTGCAGTTCCCCGAGGGCCTGAAACGGCGCGGACCGCGGGTCGCCGACGACCTGCGGGACCTCCTGCCCGACGAGGTCACGGTCATGATCTCCGGGCAGCCGTGCTACGGCGCCTGCGATCTCGACACGTACCTCATGCAGCGCACCGACGTGTTCGTCCACTTCGGACACAGTCCGATGAAGGAGTCGGACAAGATCATCTACGTCCCGCTGTTCTCGAACGTGGACGTGCTCCCGATCATGGAGGCTGCCCTCGACGAACTCGAGGTCGGCGACGTGGGGCTGGTGACCACCGCCCAGCACATGAACCGGTTCGAGGAGATGCGCGAATGGCTCGAGGAGCGTGGCTTCACCGTCCACACTCGCCGGGGCGACGAACGGTTGACCCACGAGGGTCAGGTGCTGGGCTGTAACTACGCCTCAGCCGACATCGACGCGGACCAGGTACTCTACGTCGGCGGCGGCAAGTTCCACCCGCTCGGCCTGGCGATGGAACACCCCGACAAGCACGTCGTCATCGCCGATCCAGTGAACAACGTCGTCGACGTGGCCGACACCGAGAAGTTCATGAAACAACGCTACGGCGCCGTCCACCGGGCGATGGACGCCGAGAGCTGGGGCGTCATCTTCTCGACCAAAATCGGACAGGGCCGCTGGGACACCGCGACGGACATCGTGGACTCGAACGACGACGCCTACCTGCTCACCATGGACGAGATCACGCCGGACCGCCTGCAGAACTTCGGCCTGGACGCGTACGTCAACACCGCCTGTCCGCGCGTGACGACCGACGACGGCCCGCAGTTCGACGCGCCGATCCTCACGCCCGGCGAGTACGAGATCGCGATCGGCGAGAAACCCCTGGACGAACTCGAGTTCGACACGTTCCACGGCACCTGGTGATGGAGCCCACCCCGCCCGCTATCGACCCCCAGGATACACGCCGCTAGTCCCCGGCGTCGGTCGGGCTCGTGTCCGCCTCCCCGGTCGTTCCTTCGGTTCCGTCGTCCGCTTCGGACTCGTTCCAGGCAGGGAATCCCCCGTGCTCGCGCTGGTAGCGGTGCAGGTGCCGTTCGTGGAGGTCGTCGACGCTCGCGAGGAGTTCGGGCGTCTCGATCCGGTAGTAGTTCGGACTCCGCTCGTCGAGGAGTTCGAGCAACGCCGCCTTCAGGTCGTCGGCTTTCCCGATGTACACGAGGTTCCCGAAGGACTTCAGCTCGAAGACGCCGGCCTCTTGGGGGACGTTTAGCCTGACGTGCTCGGCGCTGGCCGGCCGCCACGAAGAATGGATGGGCATGGTGGAGGCAACGCTCGACCGGTAAAAAGTCGTGTCGGCCTCGATCAATCACAAGCCGATCGCGGCGACGAGCGGGAGCCCGCTCGCCAGGGCGCCGATCAGGTATCCCAGGATCGCGCCGCCGTTCAACAGCGGGAGTCCGGCGTGCGGTCGACCCTTCAGGACCAGGTACATGAGCACCAGCAGCCCGGCGATCGTCCCCATCATGGCCGTGAGGGCGGGGAGGTTGATGAGGACCCACGGGACGTCGAGGGTTGCGATGGACCCGCCGTTGGCGGAGAGGAAGTACGCCGCGGACGCGACCACGATCGCCGGCATGACCGCGTCGCCGAGGCCGACGAACAGGGCGCCGCGCTCGACGGGCGCGCCCTCCGCAAGGTCGGGATCGTCGGCGTTCTGACCGGCGGTTTCGTCGTCACCGGGGGCAGACGAGGGGGCTCCCTCATGGCCTTCCGCTCCGTCCTCGTCCCGCATGTCGTCGGGCGTCGATCTGTCGTCGAGGAAGGAGTACGAGAGCGACGTCGGCACGACCAGGACGACGGGCACCTTGAGGTCCATCACTCCCTCGGCGAGGTCGAGCATGTGCTCGGTGCCGTAGACGCTGATGGCGTCGTACACGGCCAGGACCGACAGCAGGAGGATCGCCGGAAGGATGCCGAAGCTGATCCCGAACAGGCCGGCGGCACCGGCCCCCATGATCACGCCCGCGCCGTCGATCACGTACCACTCGGGATACACCAGCAGGGCGAGGGCGACGACGG
>JBLGCL010000105.1:0-9829 GCA_047617305.1 Natronomonas sp. | reverse complement strand
CTGCCCAGAAGCTCCGGCCGGAACCACTCGTTTTTCGGACGCATGGGCGACCGTCCGTCGCAATCGCCTATCAAAGTGGGGAACGGACCGTAGAACCTCGTCCCCGAGCTGTTCTCGGTCCGCAGACGCTCGTCGTCGCGTCCGTTCAGTCGAGTCGTTCCGCGACCGTCGCCACCGTCGCGTCGAGGACGGTGTCGCGCTCGCCCAGGACGAACTCCAGCCGTCCGTCGCGGCCGCCGACCACGTCGACGCCCGCGTCGGAGGCCCGCTCCCGGACGGTCTCGGCCAGGTCGCGGATGTCGACCCGGGCCGTACTCCGGAGGTGGAGTTCGTCCTCGTCGACGCCGATCGTGACCAGCGGCAGGTCGGTCTCCTCGCGTTTGCGCCGGTGGATCTCGTCCAGCGTCAGCGCTGTCGGCGGGAAGTCGAACCGGTGGGTGAACGCGTCCGTGTCGAGCACGGCGAAGGTGACGCCCCGGGCCTCGCGGATCGACAGGTTGTGCTCGACCGTCTCGATTTCGGCCTCGAGTTTCTCGGTGAACTGTTCGCTGACGTGTTCGGCCAGCTCCCGGTCCGGGTCGAACAGGATGTCGCTCACGAGTTCGCGCTTGTCCTCGTAGTGCTGGTAGTAGGCCTCGAGGGCGATGGCCTCGCGAAGCGCGGCGACGGTGTCCGAGTCGACGCCGGCGGCGGCCGCGAGTTCGACGTACTCCTCCGGGGGGCGCTCCCAGTAGCTGACCGCCGGGAGGTGGCGGACGTCGGCGCGCGAGTCCTCGTTGACGAGGGCGGCGACGTTGGCCGCCAGCGCGGTCGCGGTCGCGTCGTCGCCGTCGCCCTCGAGGTGTGGATTCACGGCCGTCGTCGCGTCCTCGACCAGCGTTTCGTCCGGCACCGACGCGTCGATGACGATCCGATCCACGCCGTACACGTCGAGCAGGCCGAAGCCCTGCCGGGAGCGTTCCGTGTTTCCGACGTCGACCAGCACCACGAGCGGGAGTTGCTCCCCGTGACGCTCGCGGCTTTCGAGCATGTCCGAGACGTCGTCGGTCGCCACGTCCATGTCGTACACGCCGTCCGGGAGCGGTCGCCGCTCGAAGAAGTGATACTCGGCGTCCGCGTCGGCGTGTTCCTCGCGGACGACCGGCAGGACCGCGCGTTCGATCGCGGCGCCGGCGGCGTACCCGTCGGCGGTCGCGTTGTGCCGAACGACGACCGGGCGCCCCTCCATCACGGCTCGGCGGAGCGCCGCCGCGGCATCGACGATCGCGTCCCGAACCGCCTCGATCGTCGGATGGTCGGTCAGCAGGGCCACCTCGTCCGGTCGCGCCTCGGCCTCGATGGCTTCCTCGAGTCGGGTCTCGACGGCGTCCCGTTCGTCGCCCTCGAGGACGACGAGGGCTTCGGTCTCCACCTGGACCTGTCCGCGGCGGCGTTCGACCTCGCCGTCGAGTCTGACGACGTCGTCGATATCGACGTCCGGATAGGCCCGAACGCCGGCCTCCTCGAACGCGGCGCATTCGGCGGTCCCCGACTCGTCTCGGAGCTCGAACACCGTCGGGCCGCTCGTCTGCTGGATGCCGATGACCTCGCCCTCGAGGCGAACGGGTTTGCCGACGTGATCCTCAAGGCCCCCGGTTTCGACGCGGTTCAACTCGCCCGACTCGGCCGTCCCGGCGACCGCGACTGCGCTCCCGCCACCGTCACCGCCCCCCGGCTCGCTGGCCCGGGGACCGCTCGTCGTGCTCGACGTCCCGCCCGCTTCGGCGTCGCTCGTCGACTCGGGGGCTTCGGTCGACTCCTCGCTCGCTTCCGCTTCGGCCGGCGATTCCCGGTCGTCGGGCAGTCGATCGCCGCTCGGATCGTCGATCAACACCCCTCGGAACTCGTTCTCGGCCTGCCTGATCGACCAGCTGAGGTCGACGTTGCCGTTGTCCCTGACGTCGGTGACCTGCACGTACACGGCGTCCCCCGGCTCCCACTCGAGAGCGTCGAGTCGGACGTCCAGTTCGCTCTGGTGGAGCAACCCGGTCACGCTGTCGCCGACGTCGACGAACACGCCGAAGTCGGCGTACCCGTCCACGGTGCCTCGATAGTATCGCCCGGGGGTGAGCTGCCCCGGTCGGTCGCCGAGGAATTCGAAGACGACGTCCTCTTCGTGACTGCTACAGACGTGGCCGTCGACCGCCTGGCCACAGATGATACACGAACCCATTTGATCGGAGAGAATAGGTCGCGCCCTAAACGGTTGTCGAAACGCCCGCGAGACGGATTCCGCGGCCCGTCCTCACTCGGGCTCGGGGGCGTCCGAGGAGGACTTCTTCGGCATCGTCTCCCACTCCTCGCGGTCCTGTCCCGGTTCCAGGTGGAGGGCGACGACGTTGCGGACCTCCTGGACGGTCCGGGTCCCGTCGATGCGCTCGCCGATCAATCGTGGCATCGCCTTGCTGGGTTCGTCGGTCCGTTCGAACGCCAGCAGGCCGTCGAGGACGTCGACGACTTCGACGCAGGCACAGAACCCGTCGGTGCCGGCGACCTGGAGGTGGGTCGTGTCGTCGGGCATCGCTGCCCGATCGATCAGGTCGATCACCGGGACCCCCGCCCAGACGCCCCGCGTCACGTTGCCCGAGGCACACTTGATGATGCTCCGGCGCTCCTCGACCTCGAAGCCGGCCGATTCCCACCGGTCGACGGGGATCGAGGCCGTCTCCTCGCCGATCACCGTCACCGCCAGGTCGCTCCGGGTTCGAGGTCGGGTCGCCATGGGTTCACTCGAGTTCGAGGCCGTCGTTGGTCGCGACGTGTGCTTTCAGGCCACCGTCCTGGAGGATCGTCATCATCACGTCGGGTAGTGGGTCGACCCGGATAGTTTCACCGGTCGTCCGGTTCTCGACGACGCCCTCGATGAGGTCCACGCGGAGGGCGTCGCCCTCCGAGATCCCGCTCGTGTCGCAGGTGACGATCGGCAGGCCCACGTTGACCGCGTTGCGGTAGAAGATCCTGGCGACCGACTCGGCGAGGACCGCCGAGACGCCCACCCGCTCGATGATCGCGGGCGCGTGCTCCCGGGAGGAGCCCTGGCCGAAGTTCTCGCCCGCGACGACGAAGTCGCCCGGTTCCATGGTCGCCATGAACCGGTCGTCCGTGGTCCGGAGGTCCGCGTCCTCGAGGGTGTGTTCGGCCAGCCGGTCGAGGTCGGACCGCAGGTCGAAGTACCGGCCGGGTGCGATCAGGTCCGTCGAGACGCCGTCCCCGACGTCCCACGCGCTTCCCTCGAGGTCCGAGAGGTCCCGCTCGATGGCCTTTCCGCGCTCAACCTTCGAGGCGAGGTCGGCGTCGCTCATGCCTCGATCACCTCCCGTGGATCGGTGATCTCGCCGCGGATGGCGCTCGCGGCGACGGTTGCCGGACTCCCGAGGTAGACGTCGGCCTCGGGGTTGCCGAACCGGCCCTTGAAGTTGCGGTTGTTGGCGCCGATGGCGTTCTCGCCGTCGGCCAGCGCGCCCTGGTGGCCGCCGTAACAGATGCCACACCCGGCGGTGTTGATCGCGGCACCAGCCCTGCTGAACGTCTCCATCAGTCCGTCCGCCATCGCCCGCTCGTAGACCTCCCGCGATGCGGGATTGACGATCAGGCGCGTGTCCGGGTGGACCTCGTAGTCGTGTGCGGCGATGATCCCGGCCGCGATCTTCAGGTCCTCGTACCGGGCGTTCGTACAGGACCCGAGGAACGCCTGGTGGATCGGCACGTCCTGCACGCGCTCGTGGGTGACGGACACCACGTTGTCCACCTGGTGGGGGTAGGCCACGCGCGGTTCGAGGTCGCTCACGTCGTACCCGTACTCGCGGTCGTACTCGGCGTTCGGGCCGGGTTCGATCGCCTGCCAGTCCTCGCCGCGGCCGCGGGACTCGAGGAACGCTTTCGTCGTCTCGTCCGACGGGAACAGGCCGGCCTTGGCGCCGGCCTCGACGACCATGTTCGCGACGGTCATGCGCTCGTCGATCCGCATGGCATCGACGGCCGGGCCGACGAACTCCATGGCGCGGTAGTTCTCGCCGTCCGCGCCGACGTCCCCGATGATCTCGAGAATCAGGTCCTTCGCGTATACGCCCGGCGGGAACGACCCCTCGATCCGGAAGCGGTCGACCGGGGGGACCTTCATCCAGGTTTCGCCGAGCGCAAGACCGATCCCGACGTCGGTGCTCCCCATTCCGGTCGCGAACGCGCCCAGCGCGCCGCCGGTGACGGTGTGGGAGTCGGCGCCGATCAGCACGTCGCCCGGCGCGGTGTAATCGTAGTTCATCACCTGATGGCAGATGCCGTCGCCAACGTCGCTCAACTGCGCGTCCACCTCGTCGACGAACTCGCGGAGCAGGGCGTGCTCGTTGGCCATCCGGTCGTTCATCGGCGGCGCCTGGTGGTCGAGGAAGACGACCGTTCCTTCGGGGATCGCACACTGCTCGAGGTCGATGTCCCGGAGCTGTCGGACCGTCAGCGGGCCGGTCCCGTCCTGGAGGAGGGCCTTGTCGACGTCGACGACGGTGACGTCGCGGGACGTGACTGCTTCCCCGGCCTTCTCGCTCAGGATCCGCTCGGTCATCGTTCCGCTCACGGATCCCACCTCCGTTCCGATCGGGACGCTATGTATTGTGAATTGGTCCCACGACCGCACACCTTTTCTTGCCGTGACATATATTCCCCCTACGAACTCCCGACGGCTAACTCTCGGACCTAAATATAAGGGACGATTTTTATCACATTCGTTCAATCACTTTGGGCCAATTCTCTTGTTTATGGGGTTTGTAGGGGCTGAAACACCGATTTTCAGTTGGTGGGATTTAACGGGGCTTATATCGTCGTGACCGAGCATCACTCTAGTAATGAGTTCCCAGATCGCCACAGGTGGATCCGACGGGACCGAGTTGGGCATCCGGGCGGAAGTGTGCGTCGGCGACGCGACCGGGTGTCCGGTCGCGTCGATCAGTGCGGAGTACGACACGTCCGTGGCGGACGTCAACCGATCCGTGTCCGACCGCAACGGGACGGTGACGGAGGATTTCACCATCAGTGCCGACGTGTCGATCGACGATACCCAGGCGACCGAGATCTTCAACACGGACGCGGAGTCGACGTACCGATTCACCCGGCCGGCGGCCGAGGACTGCATCTGTGACAGCATCGAACAGTTCGACCTGACCGCGTCGGACATCCGCTCCGAGAACGGCGAACTCGTCGTGACGTTCTACGCGCCGAACTTCGAGACGATCAAGGAGGTCATCACGATGCTGCGTGAGAACCACAACACGGTGTCGCTGCGGCACCTGAGCCAGTCCGGGGACGCGGGCAAGCGCGAACTCGTGATCGTCGACCGGAGCCGACTCACCGATCGCCAGCGCGAGGTCATCGAGACGGCCTACGAGATGGGCTACTTCGACCATCCGAAGGGTGCCAACGCCGGCGAAGTCGCCCAGGAACTCGGGATCGCGACGTCGACCTTCAGCGAGCACCTCTCGGCCGCCCAGTCCAAGATCCTCGACGGCGTCCTCGAGGCCTGACGGGGAGGTTTCGTTCCGTTTTGGTTTCGTCACGGAGACCTTCGTCACGCCAACTCGTGCAATACTATACCACGCCCTCTCGTCCTCTCCGCATTGGTTGTGAATAGATTGTACAAGACAATCAAAAGCGTTTTAGTGGGGGACGACGAACCCTCTATCGATGACTACGATCGAAGCGCAAGACGCACCCGACGCCCAGTTGTCGACCGACGAACCGATTCACGTCGACGGCGCCGACGACCTGGACGCGCTCGTCGCCGAACACGACGTCGTCCTCGCGGACTTCTACGCGGACTGGTGTGGCCCCTGCAAGGCGCTGGAACCGATCGTCGCGAACATCGCGGCCGACACGGAGACGGTCGTCGCGAAGGTCGACGTCGACGCCAACCAGGAACTGGCGGCCGAGTACGGCGTCCGCGGCGTCCCGACGATGGCGCTGTTCGCCGACGGCGAGATGGCCGAGCGACTCGTCGGGCTCCGCGACGAGGACACGCTCCGCCAGCTGATCGACCAGCACAAGTAATTCACGATGACGGAGAACGTACGCGACGTCGTCATCGCCGGCAGCGGCGTCGCCGGGCTCTCCGCGGCCGTCTACGCGGCCCGGGGCGACCTCGAACCCCTCGTCCTTGAGGGCGACGAGCCCGGGGGCCAGCTCACGCTGACCACCGACGTCGACAACTTCCTGGGCTTCCCCGACGGCGTCGGTGGCCACGAACTCGTCCAGCGGGGCAAGGAACAGGCCCGGTCGTTCGGCGCCGAGTTCCAGCACGGGATCGTCGCCGACGCCGACCTGTCGGAGCGACCGTTCACGCTCGAACTCTCGGGCGGCGACACGATCGAGACCCGCGCGCTGATCGTCGCTTCGGGTGCCAGCGCCCGGACGCTCGGCGTGCCCGGCGAGGACGAACTCATGGGGTACGGCCTCTCGACGTGTGCGACCTGCGACGGCGCCTTCCACCGCGGCGACGACGTGATCGTCGTCGGCGGGGGCGACGCGGCGATGGAGGAGGCCGACTTCCTCGCGAAGTTCGCCGACTCCGTCACGGTCGTCCACCGTCGCGAGGAACTCCGCGCCTCCGAACTGCTGGCCCGCCGGGCCCGCGAGAACGAGGCCGTCGAGTTCATGTGGAACGCCGAAGTCACGGAGATCCTGGGCAGCCAAGACGAGGGCGTCTCCGGCGTCACGGTCGTCCAACACCCGGACGGCCACCCCACGGAGAAACTCGACGACCCCGAGCGCGCGGACGAGGTCGACGAGTTCGAGCTGGACGTCGGCGGCGTGTTCTACGCCATCGGCCACGTCCCGAACACCGGGTTCCTCGAGGACACGCCCGTCGAACTCGACGACCGGGGCTACGTCGAAACCGAGGCCGGGATGACCTCCGAGACGGGCGTCGAGGGCGTCTTCGCCGCCGGCGACGTGATGGATCCCGAGTACCAGCAGGCCATCACCGCGGCCGGCACCGGCAGCATGGCGGCGCTCGACGCCGAGGAGTGGCTGACCGCGAACGCCGAATCGGCTGCCGCCGATTCGACGACCGCGGCCACGCCGGCCGACGACTAACGGGACTTCGGCCCCGTCCCGTTCCCCGAACCCCTCACACGCACTTCCCCGAACTCCCACACGCGGTTCGCGCCGGTTTCCGTACGGGTCTCGCGCGGCGTCCCTGTCCCGTTTTCCCTTCCGTTCGCGCGCGACCCACCGAAACTCCCCTTCCCCTCCGTTTTCGGACTGCCGACCGGCGGTCCGAGTCATCTCGACCGTTTCCAATGGTAATCAGGGCTAGAAAAACCTTATCGGAGAAGAATCTATTTTTCGGAAACGTGACTCGCCACGCACTCCTCGCCGTCCTCGTGGCCCTCCTGATCGTTCTCGCCGGATGCAACGCCTTCGGGGTGACGGACTCCCCTCCCGAGTCGGCGACTTCGGTCCCGACGGTGCGCCCGACGCCGACCGAGGCACCGGATTCCCCCTCGACGAGTGCCGGGGAGGAAACGACGACCGGAACCGCGGTGGCCGGATCGTATCCGCCGGGGGTTTCCGGGGACGGGATTTCGGCCCCGTTTTCGCTCGCTTCGGCGCACGAAGGTGCCATCGACAACCGATCGTACACGGTGCGGACGGCGTATGAAATTCGCTACCACAACGGCACGGTGTACGCGGGCGATCGGGTTGCCGCCACCGTCGGCCCTGGCGACGATAGCTATCAGTACCGGCGCTATCGGTACCGGCGGTCGGTCTACGGGAAGGCGACCGGGGTGCTCGGCGCGACGAACGGGACGATCCACCTCTACGCGAACGGGTCGGTCGTCTTTCGTCGGATCGTCGCCGGGACCAACGCCACCGAGCCCTTCGTCGTCCGCGACGTCAACGGGGACCCGGTGCCACCGCACGACGTCTTCCCCCTGGCCCCGTACGATCGGATCGGGACGGCGTTCAGCAGGCTCTCGAACGTCTCGGTCGAACGGGTGAACGACTCCACGTACCGCGTTCGCGCAACCGAGTCCGCCACGGAGTCGGTTCGGATCAGGGGCTTTCCGATCCGGAACGTTTCGCTCGAAACGTTCACCGCGACGATCACCGCCAACGGGCTGGTTCGGAAGTATCGGTACCGTCGTCGAGGAACGGTTGAGGGTCACGCTGTGACGGTCACGAAACGGTATCGCTACGCGGACGTCGGAAACACGACCGTCGAGGCCCCGCCGTGGTACGATCAGGCCGTCGAGAACGGAACGGCGACGGCGAACGCCTCGCTAGCACTGGCCCCGTAATCTGGCCCGGCGTTAACGCCGATTCCGGCCCCGTCCGTCTTCGACCGTCCCCGGCCCTCACGCCTGGCGCATCCCGTCCATCATCCGCTGGAACTCCTCGGCACGGTCGGCCGTGCCGGCGGTGCTTTCCGGGACGGCCGCGGCGACGTCGTCGACGTTCTCGGCGGGGACCGTGACGGTCAGCAGGTGGGACGGCCACTCGCCCAGGTCGCGGGCCGAAACCTCGCCCGCGGAGACGTTCACCTGCCCGGTCACGAAGGGGTAGGTGATGACGCTCCAGCACATCGAGCCGTGCATCTCCATCGAGGGGGAGACGCCGTCCCAGTACTGGTTCAGGAACACGATGCGGGACGCCTGCTCCGCGTCGACCAGGAACACGACGAGGTCCGGGTCGAACACGTCCTCGGTCGCCGGATAGAGGTAGACGGTGTCGGCCAACCCCACGGGCGGTTCTGCCAAGTCGTCGGACTGCTCGCCGGAGCGGTACGCGACGCTCAGGTCGTGCCAGAGTTTCTCGCCCTCGACCAGCGATTCTCGGGAGACCTCGTTCCGGTCCGACAGCCCGAGGTGTGCCCGTCCGCCGGGACACGGACACCCCTCACAGGACAGTTCGATCACGGCGTCGTCCTCGGCCGCGTGCAGGAGGGCTTGACAGACCGGATACCCGGTTTCGACGCCGGCGTCCGGTTCCTCGTCGGTGTATTTCACGGCGACCGGCTCGCGATCGATCTCCAGACCGTCCCGGATCGTTGCGACTGCCTCGGTGACGTCCATGGACGTGAGTTGGCGTCCGGTCGTCGAAAAGGAGGAGCCATCAAATTGTGGGCCTCGTGGCGATTCGGGCGGCCGATCCGTGGACCCCCTCACCGTGCGACCTCGATCTTCATCCGGTTTTTTGATCACCCGCCGCGACGGGTCCCGCGGACGCAATTATGGATCGACGGGCGTTCCTGGCAGGGGCCCCGGGCGTCGCCGGGACGGCGATCGCGGGGTGTATCACGATCGGCGATGAACCCAACGGGCACCTGGCCTGGTCGACCTCGCTGGACGCCGATCCGGATCCGATGGATTCCCGGGACGTCTCGTACGATAGCGAGACGATCGCCGCGGTGACCGAAAACCGACTCTTCGGGATCGGCGAATCGGGCGCCGTCACGTGGGAGGCGCTCGAGCATCCCACCGGGGTGTTCGGGGTCGGGGATGGCTTTCTCGGCGTCGACTGGCCGGGGTATCACCCACGAAACGAGGAGAACGAGGCGGTATTGAAACGGGTCGCTCCGGACGGTCGGATACCGTGGAAATCCGGACCCTATCGACTCGTCGACCTCGCGATCGGGTCCGATCGCTTGTTCGTCGTTCACGAGCGCCCGTCCGGAACGGCGTTGTCCGCCTGTTCGCTCGCGGACGGCGACGTCCGCTGGACGACCGCTCCCGATCACTCCCCGACCGCCGTCCGAGTGTCCCCCCGACCACGCGATCGCGTTCGGGAACCGGGTGGTCGC
>JBLGCL010000104.1:0-9923 GCA_047617305.1 Natronomonas sp. | reverse complement strand
GCACCGTGTCCTCGTGGACGACCTCGCCGTCGGGGGCGACGATCACGACACGGTCGGCGTCGCCGTCGTGGGCGATACCGAGGTCGGCGGGCTGTTCCGCGAGGAACGCCCGTAGGTCGGCCAGCGACTCGGGAGTGGGTTTGCTTTCGCGACCCGGAAAGTGGCCGTCGACGTTGCCGTGCAGCGTGACGACGTCGGCCCCGAGCGCCCGGAGCACCTGTGGCGTCGCCAGGGCGCCCACGCCGTTGCCACAGTCGACGACGATCCTGCGGTCCGCCAGCGGGTCGTCTGACGTCAGGATCCGGACGTAGTCGCTCACGGCCGAACGGTAGTCGTCCAGGAGATCCACCTGGCGGCCGCTCCCCCACTCGTTCCACTCGGCCGGCGACGGTTCGCTCTCGACCCGGCGTTCGATCGTCTCCTCGGCCGCCCGGTCGTATTCGACGCCGTCCTCGAACACCTTGATCCCGTTGTCCGTCGGGGGATTGTGACTCGCGGTCACCATCACCCCGCGGCGCCCCCGCGAGGCGAACGCGAGCGCCGGGGTCGGGACCTGGCCGACCCTGTAGACGTCCTCGCCGGCGCTTTCGATCCCCGCTTCGAGGGCCGCGACGAGCGCCGACCCGGTTTCCCGACCGTCGCGACCGACGACGAACGGCCCCGGATCCCGTCCGACGGCCCGTCCCACGGCGAGGGCGAGCGACGGCGTGACCTCCGTCCGAACCGGACCACGGATTCCCGCGGTACCGAACAACGTCATGTTTCCCGGTTTCCGCCGGGGGCACTTGACTGGCCGGGATTTCGCCGGGGGCACGGCCCCTGGAGTCGATCGGAGGCCGACGGGCTCGAACCCGGATAGTTTTAATAGCCCGACGTTCAAAGGGCCTGTAACCACTCCCCGCGGGCAAGTGCGCCGCGCCGCGGCGCATAGCGGGATGCGCGCCCCCACGGCTGCAAGACGCCGGGGGGACTCTATGCTTCGTCCGGGGGTTTAAGACGAGCGATCGCCGCTCGAGCGGCTTTCAGTGCTATGGAAATCGAAATCGCGACCATCGGCGGTTACGAGGAAGTCGGACGGCAGATGACCGCCGTCCGCGCCGGCGACGACGTCGTCATTTTCGACATGGGCCTGAACCTCTCGCAGGTCCTGATCCACGACAACGTGGAGACCGAGCAGATGCACAGCCTCGACCTGATCGACATGGGCGCCATCCCGGACGACCGGGTGATGTCCGACCTCGAGGGGGACGTCCAGGCCATCGTGCCGACCCACGGCCACCTCGACCACATCGGCGCCATCTCGAAGCTCGCCCACCGGTACAACGCGCCCGTCGTGGCGACGCCGTTCACCATCGAACTGGTCAAACAGCAGATCGAGAGCGAACAGAAGTTCGGCGTCCAGAACGACCTCGTGAAGATGGACGCCGGCGAGACGAGGCGCATCTCCGACGGCGTGGAACTGGAGTTCGTCAACGTCACCCACTCGATCATCGACGCGATCAACCCGGTCCTCCACACGCCGGAGGGGTCGATCGTCTACGGGCTGGACAAGCGCGTCGACCACACGCCGGTCATCGGCGACCCGATCGACATGGACCGGTTCCGGGAGATCGCCCGCGAGGACAACGGCGTGCTGTGCTACATCGAGGACTGCACCAACGCGAGCAAGAAGGGCCGGACGCCAAGCGAGGCCGTCGCCAGACGGCACCTCAAGGACGTCATCTACAGCATGGAGGACTACGACGGCGGGATCGTCGCCACGACGTTCTCCAGCCACATCGCTCGCGTGAAGAGCCTCGTGGAGTTCGCCAAGGACATCGGGCGCCAGCCCGTCCTCCTCGGGCGGTCGATGGAGAAGTACTCCGGCACGGCCGAGCGCCTCGACTTCGTCGACTTCCCCGAGGACCTCGGGATGTTCGGTCACCGGAAGTCGGTGGACCGCACCTTCAAGCGGATCATGAAGGACGGCAAGGAGCAGTACCTGCCAATCGTGACGGGCCACCAGGGCGAACCCCGGGCGATGCTCACCCGGATGGGCCGCGGCGAGACGCCCTACGACATCCAGAAGGGCGACAAGGTCATTTTCTCCGCGCGGGTCATTCCGGAGCCGACCAACGAGGGGCAGCGCTACCAGTCCGAGCGCCTCTTGCGGATGCAGGGGGCCCGGATCTACGACGAGGTGCACGTGTCCGGTCACCTCAACCGGGAGGGCCACTACGAGATGCTGAATGCGCTCCAGCCCCAGCACCTCATCCCCGCCCACCAGGACATGGAGGGCATCTCCGAGTACGTCAACCTCGCCGAAAGCGAGGGCTACTCGATGGGTCGCGACCTGCACGTCACCCGGAACGGCAAGATGATCCAGCTCGTCGAGTGACATGACCGGGTCAGAGGCTCGCGAGGAAACGGTCCTGTCGGCGGTCAGGGAGCGTCGCGAGCGGGTCAACGACGCCGTCCCCGAGGAACTCCCGATCGAGTCGCCCGAGCGACTCTACGAGGCCTCGCGCTACCTCCTCGACGCCGGCGGCAAGCGACTCCGTCCCACGGTGCTGCTCGTCGTGGCGGAGGCGCTTACCGACACGCCTCCCCTCTCCAGGAACTATCGCGAGTTCCCGGGACTGGACGGTGGAACCGTCGACCTGCTGACGGCCGCCGTCAGCGTGGAAGTCATCCAGTCGTTCACCCTCATCCACGACGACATCATGGACGACGACGACCTCCGTCGGGGGGTCCCGGCCGTCCACGAGGCGTACGACCTCGAGACGGCGATCCTGGCGGGCGATACGCTCTACTCGAAGGCGTTCGAGATCATGCACGACACCGGAGCCCCCGCCGGGCGGACGGTCGAGGCCCTCGACGTCCTCGCGAACACCTGCACGGGGATCTGCGAGGGGCAGGCGCTCGACGTCTCCTTCGAGGATCGATCCGACGTCCTCCCGGAGGAGTACCTGGAGATGGTCGAGCAGAAGACCGCCGTCCTGTACGCCGCGTCGGCCAGCCTCCCGGCGATCCTCCTCGGGGCCGACGAGGAGACCGTCGACGCGCTGTACGATTACGGTCTCGACGTCGGGCGGGCCTTCCAGATCCAGGACGACGTGCTCGACCTGACCGTGCCCAGCGAGAAACTCGGCAAGCAACGCGGGAGCGACCTGGTCGAGAACAAGCAGACGATCATCACCGTTCACGCGCGCGAGCAGGGGGTCGACGTCGAGGGACTCGTCGACGCCGAGTCTGTGGAAGCAGTGACCGAGGCGGAGATCCAGACTGCCGTCGAGGAGCTTCACGCGGCCGGGAGCATCGAGTACGCCAACGAGATGGCTCGCGACCTCGTGAACAGCGGCAAGGACTCGCTTTCCGTGTTGCCGGACAACGAGGCCAGGGACCTGCTGGCCGACATCGCCGACTACCTGATCAAACGCGGCTATTGAATCGGGCGCCTCCGGAGGCGTTCTCTCCAGCGCAGGGGCCTCAGGACCGATCCTTGCGCCTCCCGTATGGGCGACGCCGAACGTCACGAACCGTTCTATCCGAAAGAACGTCGGAACCGAGGGCGGGAGGTCGCTGGAGCGTTCCCCAACGACGGCTACGCGATCCGTATAAACGAAGAATACTTCGCGAACGGGACACGGTGCAGGGTCGATCCCGATCGATCAGGGCCAGTTGCCGGCGTGTTCGTAGGCGTCGAGGACGCGCTCCATGGCGACGACGTAGGCGGCGGTGCGGAGGTTCGGCGTGTCACGCTCCTCGTAGGCCTCGATGACGTCGTCGAAGGCCGAGACGACCTGGTCCTCGAGTTCCTCGTTGACGCGCTCCTCCTCCCAGTAGAAGCGGTCGCGGTTCTGGACCCACTCGAAGTACGAGACGATCACGCCGCCGGAGTTGGCCAGAATGTCCGGGATGACGTAGCAGTCCTTCTCGGCGAGGATCTCGTCGGCCTCGGGCGTGCACGGCCCGTTGGCACCCTCGGAGATGATGTCGGCCTCGACGTCCTTCGCGATGTCCGCGTCGATCGCGTTCTCGAGCGCGGCGGGGATGAGGAGGTCGACGTCCATCTTGAGGAGTTCCTCGTTGGTGATCTCCTCGTCGGCCTCGGGATAGCCGGCGACGCCGCCGGTCTCCCGCTCGTGGCTCTTGACGTCGACGGGGTCGAAGCCGTCCTCCTTGTACAGCGCACCAGTGACGTCGCTGACGGCGACGACATTGGCGCCCATGTCGTCGATGAGCTTCGAGGCGATCCAGCCGACGTTACCGTAGCCCTGGACGGCGACGGTAGCGCCCTCGAGGTCACGATCGAAGTAATCGAAGGCTTCCCGCGCGGCGAGGACGGTCGAGCGACCGGTGGCCTCGACGCGACCCTCGCTCCCGCCGGCCTTGAGCGGCTTGCCCGTGACGACGCCGGGCGCGCTCGTGTGGTTGATCATCTCGTAGGTGTCCTTGATCCAGCCCATCTCGCGCTGGCCGGTGTTGACGTCCGGGGCCGGGATGTCGCGGTCCTCGCCGATGAAGGGAGCCAGCTGGTGGGCGAAGGCCCGCGTGATGTGCTCGATCTCGCTCTCCGAGTACTCGCTCGGTTCGATCACGATCCCGCCCTTGCCGCCGCCGAGCGGGATGTCGGCGACCGCACACTTGTACACCATCCACCCGGACAGGGCCTTGACCTCGTCCTCGTTGACGTCGGGGTGGTAGCGGATGCCGCCCTTGTACGGACCCCGGTCGTCGTTGAACTGGGATCGGTACGCCTTGAACACCTCGATGCTGCCGTCGTCCATCTGGACCGACAGGTTCGTCTTCAGGACGCGCTCGGGCACCTTGAGTCGCTCCAGGACGCCGGGCTCGATATCCATGTACTCCGCCGCGTCGTCGATCTGCTCCCGCAGGCTTTCGTAAGGGTTGCTTTCCTCGGACATCATCTAAACGTGGGCAGAACATAAGGATAAACGTGCCGGAATTCGGACCAATCTGATGGATAATAGCACATTAAGGATATTAATATGGTTTGGTGTACACACCTCTCTACCGTTATTTATAGAGACTGATCAGATACGGGACGACCCGGGTCCCCACGAGAAACGTATCAGGTTGATTAATGATACACATTTAAGGACCTTTAATTTTCGGGACTACCGTTCCGACGCGGCCTCGCGTTCGAGGATTCGACGCGCTCGCTCGATCAGGGGCGCGTCGATCATCTCCCCGTCGACCCTGAAGACGCCCCTCCCTTCGGCGTCGGCCGCTTCCTTGGCTTCGAACACCCGTTCGGCCCACTCGACCTCCTCGTCGTCCGGCGTAAACGCGTCGTTGATCGGGTCCACCTGGCCGGGATGGATCGCCAGTTTGCCGTCGTAGCCGAGCTGGACGGCGAAACGGGCCGCCTCCCGAAGCCCCTCGACGTCGTCCATGTCGGAGTGGATGGTGTCGATAGCGTCGATTCCCGCCGCACTCGCTGCGAGGACCACGTGTTCCCGGGCGTAGAGCACTTCGGTCCCGTCGTCGGTACGCGTCGCCCCGAGATCGGCCGCGAGGTCCTCGGCGCCGAAGACGAGCGCGTCCGTCGCGTCGACGGCAGCGATGTCCCGGGCCTCCAGCACGCCGTCGGCCACCTCGATCAGCGCCAGGACGTCGGCGTCGACGTCGCGTTCGTCGAGCAATCGAGCGAGGGTCCGAACGTCGTCCGGCCGCCGTACTTTCGGCAGCATCACGGCGTCGACGACCGGGAGCGCGTCGCCGAGAACGTCCAGGTCCACCGCCGCGGCGACGCCCACCGAATTGACGCGGACGCAGAGTTCGGGATCCGGGTCGAAGTCGGGATCACGGAGCACGTCCGCGACGGTCTCCCTGGCCTCCCCTTTGCGTTCCGGGACGACCGCGTCCTCGAGATCGAAGACGATCACGTCCGCCCCGCTCTCCGGGGCCTTCCGCAGCATCTCCGGTCTGTCACCGGGAGTGAACAGTAGGCTCCGTCGAACCATCGGTATCCTACCGGTCGGGTGCGTTTTCCTCGACGAATTCGAGGACTCGATCGACCCCGACGAACCCGTCTGCACGCTGGGCGACCGCTTCGCCGTCAACGAACAGCATGAGGGCAGGGACGCTCCTGATGACGAAATCGTCGATCAGGTCGAGGTCGTCACCCGGGTTGACCATTCCGACGGGGACGTCGCTGACTTTCGCGACGGTTCCGAGGACCGGTTCCATCGATCCGCAGACGGCACACCCCTTGGTGTAGAACTCGACGAGAGCGACGTCGTGCTCGTCGACGAAGGCGTCGAGGTCGTCGCCGTCCTCCAGTCGTTTCGGTTTCGATCGATCGGTTACGCCGCCGGCGTCCGAACTCATAGTGGAGCGTCGTACGACTCCCGGGTACTTGTGTCCGTCGCGTTCCGACGCGGCTTTTTTGCCGCTGGCGGGCCTCACCCGGCGCATGACTGGACGCTACTTCGAGGAATTCGAGGTGGGGGAAACCATCGAGCACGACAAGCGACGCACGATCAGCGAACGGGATAATCAAGCCTTCTGCGACCTGACGATGAACCAGCAGCCGCTCCATCTCGACGCCGCGTTCGCCGCGGACACGCAGTTCGGCGAGCGAGTCGTCAACGGGCTGTATACGATGTCGCTCGCGGTCGGCCTGACGATCCCCGAGACCACCGACGGGACCATCGTGGCGAACCTCTCCTACGACGCGGTCGAACACCCGAACCCGGTCTTCCACGGGGACACGATCGCGGCCCGGTCCACGGTGACCGACAAGCGCGAAACCTCCGACGGGGAACGGGGCGTCGTCACCATGCACGTCGAGGTCCACAACCAGCACGACGACCTCGTCTGTTCGTTCGATCGGACGGTGCTCTCGCTGAAACGGGACGAGACGGACTGAGGGGACAGGACTTCGAAGGGTCCGGGGAGGTCACACGACCGCGACGATCAACAGGGCGTTGACGGCCACGGCGAACGCCCAGACGACCGAGATGCCGAGCGGCACCAGGGCACGGAATCGGGGGTCGACCAGCGTCCAGCCACCGAAGGCGATCCCGAGCGAGACTCCCTTGAGCGCCAGCAGGCCAAGGGCCCCGAACCGGTCGAGGACTACCCTGGCGATCGGATTGCCTTCCGTGAGACCGATCCGGACGCCGTACACCGTCAGGAGGACGTCGAGTATCAGGAGGACGAGGAGGACGGTCCAGAGCTCCGGCTCGAAGCGCCGCGTCAGCCGGAGGAATCCCTCGAACACCGAGCCCTGTCCCTCGTTCGGAAGCCGGACGTACCGATCTCGAACCCCCATCTCGTGTTCCCCCAAGCGAGCGTTCGCGTGGACCCGCGAACGGGTCACCCTTGATCGTCCAGCCACAAAGGCAAGCGTCCGTTACGGTTCGGCGGCGGACCCGTAATCCCTCATTGGCTGTTCGAACGGGCCTTTGTTCGTCCGGGATCGGTTCTGCGGGCAGGACCCTCGGGTCTCGGAGGACAAGGTGAACGGCCTCGTGAACCAGTGACCCGACGTCGGGGAGACGCGTTCGTCCACCTACAGTATGGTCCCGTGTTTCTTGTCGGGGAGGTCCTTCTCGACGCCCTCGTAGAACTCGAATCGGCGTTCGAGTTGTTCGCGGAGGTCGCTCGGCGGGACGATCTCGTCGATCACGACCTCGCTGGCCATTCGGTGGACGTCGATGTCCTCGCGGTACTCCTCGCGGAGTTCCTGCGCGCGGCGCTCGCGCTCGTCCTCGTCCTCGATCTCCGCGAGTTTCCGGGCGTAGACGGCATTGATGGCCGCCTCCGGCCCCATGATCGCAATTTCGCCCGAGGGCAGCGCGATCGTGGACTCGGGATCGTAGGCCGGCCCGGACATGGCGTAGATGCCGGCACCGTAGGCCTTCCGGACGATCACGCTCTGCTTGGGCACCGTCGCCGAGGAGGTCGCGTAGATCATCTTCTTCCCGGCTTCCAGGATGCCGTCCTTCTCGACCTGTGATCCGGCCATGAACCCCGGGGTGTCACAGAGGTACAGCAGTGGTACGTTGAACGCGTCGGACTTCCAAATGAACTCGGCGGCCTTCTCGGCCGCGTCGGGGAAGATGGCGCCGGCCCGCTGGGCGGGTTGGTTAGCGACGATTCCCACGGGCCGGCCGTCGATCCGCGCGTAGGCGGTGATGATCTCCCGGCCGTAGTCCGGCTGGAGTTCGAGGTACGATTCACGGTCGACGATTCGGTCGATGACGTCCCGCATGTCGTAGCCCGCGTTCGGCTCCTGCGGGACGATCGCGTCGATGTCCGCTGGCGACTTCGCGGGGGCGGCCGGCTCGGTCCTGGGGGGCTCCTCGTCGGCGTTGTCGGGCAGGTACGTGATCAGCTGGGCGACGAGTTCCCGGGCGTGTTCCTCGTCCTCGGCGACGAGGTCGGCGCTCCCGGAATGGCGCGCGTGGACCTCCGGCCCGCCGAGTTCCTGGAGGTCGACGTCCTCGCCGGTCACCATCTCGACCATCCGCGGGCTCGCGATCGCCATCGCGGACGTCCCCCGGACCATGACCGTGAAATCAGCGAAAACTGGCGTGTAGGCCGCACCGGCGATGCAGGGACCGTAGAGGACGCAGATCTGCGGGACCCGTCCCGAGAGCATCGAGTGGTTGTAGTAGTACTTCCCGATCCCGTCCCGGTTGGCGAAGAACCCCGTTTGCTGGTCGATACGACCGCCGGAGGAGTCCATCAGGTACAGCACCGGCTGGCCGGTCTTGAGGGCGCGTTCCTGCATCCGGAGGAACTTCTCGACGCCCTTCTCGGCCATGCTCCCCCGCTTGACCGTGTAGTCGTTGGCCATGAAGTGGACGTCCCGGCCCTCGAACTCCGCGCCACCCGTGATGAGGCCGTCGGCCGGGAGCCGATCGTCGGCGTCGAACTCGGCGAAGGCCCCGTCCTCGAAAAGGAACCCCTCCTCGCCGAACCACAGGTCGATCCGATCCCGGACGAACAGTTTCCCCTCCTCCGGCAGTTGTTCCTTGTACTTCTCGGGCCCGCCCTCGTGGATGTCCGCGATTTCCTCGCGGAGTTCCCGCTCGCGTTCCGTGGGTTCGAGGCCGTCGGTCGATTCGGTCGGTTCGGGCGATTCGCCGTCCGTCGTGACCTCGTGGACCGCCGTCGGCTCGACCGCGTCGCCCACGTAGATGGCGACCGTCTGCCCGAACCGCTTCGCGAGCGCAGCGGCGACGGCGGCGGCCTCGTCGTCGCTCGCGCTCTCCCCGATACGGACGTGCATGGCAGGAGGATCCGTGGTCGGGGGTGAAACGTTTTGCGTTGGCGTGAATATCACGACCGAAGGTTATCGGACGGTCGGCGCGAACGACCGTAGAACGGGTCGCAACTCATCCCCGCCGCGCAGGATACGGCGTTCTCGCTCGCAAAGGTGAAATGTTTTGGTTCTGGAAGGTGTGGACGGAAAAGCCAATGTCCCCCTGCTCACCTCCCCGCGAATCGGTTTGCTGTGCCCGCATTCGCTCGGACGACCCGGCGGACGGTCGGTCCACGACCGTCTCGAACCCATGAGTTTCCCCGATCGAGTCGGCACCACCTGGCCCGGCGTTCGCCGACACATCGAACTGGCGCTCGTGCCGGCACTGACGAGCCTGCTCGCGGTCGCGGACCTCCGACGAGTGGCACAACAGGAGGGATTCACGATCGGTGCCACGTTTCGATTCCCGGCGCCGATCATCGACCTCTGGACGTTCGTCAGCCTTCCCGCACCCCGGACCGGGGGCCTGTACGTCTCGCCCGTGCTGGCGATCCTGCCCCTGCTCCTGGTGGTCGAAGGGCTGCTGGCCGCGGGCTATCTCGGGAGCGTCGAGGCCGCGCTCCGGAGCGGGACCTACGACTTCGTCGCCAGCGTCCGTCGCTACGGCGTTCGGATCGTCATCTACACCGTTCTCTGGAACGGG
>JBLGCL010000103.1:0-9964 GCA_047617305.1 Natronomonas sp. | reverse complement strand
GTATCCGGTATACAGGACTGCTACGATGCAATGCCGTCGTGGAATATTGACCTGCCCCGACCGGCGGACCACTTCCTGGCCGGACCGGTGCCGAGCGTCGCGACGGATCGAAAACCAACGAATGGGATTGAAAAACGTCGACAGTACCCAACCCGACGGTCGAGCCGTCCACAGGCGTCGCTGCGGGACTGAGGACTACCCTTCCGGTTCCGCCCCGAACTCTTCCCACAGGCGGGGCAGGTGCTCGAGCCGATTCCACCCCTCGCGCTCGTCGACGTCCGCCTCGACGATCGTGATTTCCCGGAAGTACTGGTCCAGGACGGCCTCGCGCTCCATCGCCAGCGGCGGCGTACAGTAGTCCTCCTCGACCCAGGCGGCCTCCCCGGTGTCCGGGTCGTACCGGGCCTCGTCGAGTGCCGTCGTCATCGCCACGCCGAACGGGTCCAGTTCCGCGATCTCCCCGCTGTCGAGTCGCTCCCGGAGTTCGGGGAGCCGCCCCTCGACGGGGCGGGCACGGACGAGTCGGTTGGCCATGCGTCCCGCTTACGACCGCGGGGCAATAAGGCCGGAGGTCACTCCTCCGACACCGACGGTTTCGATTTACCGGTGTGGGGTTCCACGCCGCTCCTCGATGATCCGCTCCTGGGTCTCGCCGACTTTGACGAAGTGACAGAGCGGGTTCCCCGGATACACCACCGGGTTTTCGAGGACGCCGACGAGGAGGCCGGTAAAGGGCGCCTCGACGACGGTCGCAGCGGATTTGAACGGGTTCGTGATCCGGCAAATCGTCTCCCCCTCGTGTACGAGGTCGCCCCGGTCGTGGCGCATGTCGACGAGCCCGCCGGCGTCGGCACGGAGCCACGTCTTCTCGCTCGCTCCCTCGACGATCGTCCGCCAGCCCGGCCACCGGACGGTTTCCTGCCGATGGAGCCCGTACTCGGCGAACACGCTCCGGACGCCGTCCAGGGCGTGGTCGATGAGCGCCCGTTCGAAGCGGTGGGCCTCGCCCATCTCGAGGGTGATCGTGGGGATGCCGTCCTCCGTCGCTTCCCGGCGGAGCATCCCCGAGGACCCGTCGCCGGCCACGATGAGGTTCGTCCCGAACGCGCGGGCGAGCCGGGCGGCGCCCTCGTCGTCCATGTCGGCCCGGACGTGGAACATGTTGGTCCGGCCCCGGGTCGAGGTGTGGAAGTCGAGCCCGAAGTCGCAGGGGTCGACGAAGTTGTGGTAGATCCGGTGGGCGATCCGGTTCGAACTCGTACTGTTCCGTTTCCCCGGAAAGGCCCGGTTGAGGTCCCGCTCGTAGATCGGCAGATATCGCTCCTGCGCCTGGAACCCCTGGACGTTCAACACGGGGAGACAGACGAGGGTCCCGGCGAGGTCGTCGTGGCTCCACTCCTGGGCGACCTCCCGCACGACCTCGATGCCGTTGAGTTCGTCGCCGTGGATCCCCGCCGAGAGGAACGCCGTCGGGCCGGGCCGTCGGCCGTTGATGATCGTGACGGGGATCCGAACCGGATCCCCGAGATAGGTTTCGCTCACCGGGTAGCGGAACTCCGCCGTCGCTCCCGGTTCGACCCGACCGCCATCGTAGGTGAACGGCGTCGCCTGCTGATCGGTCATCTCGTATCAGTCCCTACGTCGTGGTCCCGATCGGCTTAAATCGGGAGAGCGGTTGTAACTGCGTTACACGCCCGCCGAACCCGTAATAGCCGATCGATCCGACGTAGTCCAAGCGACTCCCATGACTGCCTCGTCCAACCCGTCGCGCCCGGAAGGAACGACGGACACGACCCGGTCCGCGAGCGTCGATGGCTCCATGACGACCTCCGGCGGGAAACGCGTCGGCGTGTTGAGCCCACACAACAGCAAGGAGACCAAGGCGATCCTGAACGCCGTTCGAGGGCTCGGCCACGAGCCGGTCTGGATCCGCGACGAGAACGTCACCTCGTGGATCGAGGACGGGGACGTCCAGCTCTCGCCACGCGTCGACGTCCTCGTCAACCGGCTGCTCCTCACGAAGAGCGAGTACCCGCTCGAGGACCTCCAGCTCGCCGCGCTCTACGGGGAGACGACGCCCGTCGTGAACGCTCCCCAGGCGGTGGCGAACACCCTCCACAAGTACCGGGCCGGCGCGAAACTCGCAGCTGCCGGCCTCCCGGTTCCGGACGCCTACTTCGGACGATCCCCACGGACCGTCAAGGAGTGGGACGAGCACCTTCCCGACGACGCCGCGCACAAGCGGACGATCGGGACCAACGGGCAACGGATGTCCGTCGTGTCGCCGGGCGATCCGGTCGGCCCGCTGATCGACGACGAACCCGCGTTCGTGCAGGAGTTCCTGGACGATTCCGACGACCGCCCGTCCGACGTTCGGGTGTACGTCGTGGGCGGGGCGGTCGTGGGCGCGATGCGCCGCCACGCCCCCGACGGGGAGTGGCGGGCGAACGTCGCGCTCGGGGCCGACGTCGAAGGGATCACCGACGACCTCGGGCCGGAACCCCGGCGCATCGCGACGGAAGCGACGAACGTGCTCGGCCTTGACCTGGCGGGGGTCGACCTGATGCCGGTCGACGGCGAGTGGTACGTCCTCGAGGTCAACGCCACGGCCGGATTCAAGGGGCTGTTTTCCGCGACCGGCGTGTCGGCGGCCCCGCACATCGCCCGGCTGGCGATCGGGCGCGCCGGCGGGCAGGTCGACGACTCGCAGGTCGTCGACCTCGAACCGACCCTCGACGATTCGGTCCCCGACTGCAAGCCGCCGGTCGTCGAAGAGTCGGCTGACGACGGCGTCCTCGGGTACACCACGCGGATACGGATCAACGGACGGGACGGTGCGGAGGCGACAGTCGCCAAGTCCGACACGGGGGCGAAGCGGACGAGCATCGACACCGACCTCGCGGGCCGGATCGGCGCCGGACCGCTCGTCGGTACCACGCAGGTGCGGTCGGGCGCTAGCAAAAAGTCCGAGACCCGACCGCTCGTCGACGTCGACCTGTATCTCGATGGCCGGTGGCGAACCGTCACGGCCAGTATCGCGGATCGATCGGAGATGACCTATCCGGTCCTCCTGGGCCGCGACGTCCTGGAGCCCTACACGCTCGACATCAGCCGGACGGTCGAGGAATAGAACTATGAACACGACCCGATCGGGGGACGGCGATCGACGTACAGAACCGCCCTCGCTACCGATCGGTCCCGAACCTCCCGACGATGGGACGAACGTTTGAGCCGGTCCGGTCGGACTCGGCCGGGGGAAGCCCGTCATGGACGTAACGAGATTCGCCGTTCTGGAGCAACTCGGCCACGGCAGCGACGCGGAGCGCCGCGAAACCACCACCGTCGAGGCGCTCGCCGCGGAACTCGACGCCGACGAAGCGGCGATCGAAGCCCATCTGGATGGCCTGGCGTCCTGCGAACTGGCTCGCAGGGAGTCGGATGGCGGAGTCCGGATAACGACCACCGGCGAAGAACTCCTCGAACTCGACGTCGACGAGGTGGTGATCGTCGACCCCGCGACGGAGGGTTCGGACCCTTCAGGGCGTTGAGAGGGGTGCATTTATCCGACGGCCATGTTATTACCTACCAAATGGGGTTGGATAGCTAATGTCCGAAAAGAAGGGGGATCGATCGTCGGGGACGGGCGGGGAGGTTCAGTACGATCCTAGCGACAGTCGCTACGACGTGTTCGAGTGCTCCGACTGCGACAACGTCGTCCTCGCCCTCGGTCGGGACGACCCGCCGATGTCCTGCCACGGCGAACCGATGCAGGTGGTCACCGACCACGACATGACCGTCAAACCGCCGGATGTCAAAGAGGTACTCCTCAACGCGTTCGGGCTTCCGAAGGCGGGGTTGGACATCTGCCTGTGTGTCATCGGGGAAGGCCCGCTCTCGGCGAGCGAAGTCGCCGAGACGCTCGGCTACGACCGGAGCACGGTCACCCGGTATCTCAACAAACTCGTGGAGCTGGGCCTCCTCCAGCGATCCCAGCTCAATCGCGAGGAGGGTGGCGTCGTCAACGTGTACCACTCGGTGGACCTCGAACGGATGCGCCGCGAGACGCTCATCGGGTTCTACGTCTGGGCCGGCGAAGCGGCCTCGCTCATCGAGGAAGCGAACCTGACGAAACGGGACTACCTCGAGGAGAACCCCGATCGGGAGCTCCCGGACGTGTTCTGGGACTCGTTCCCCGACGACTGACCGATCGCGACCGGAACACAGCGCGGCCAGCAAGGGTCATCGGCCCCCGGGCTTCAGCGGCCGCCCTCGCAGTCGACTGCGTACGTCTGTCCGGGGACTGGGGTGGGGCCGTCCAATCAGTACCTCACGCGGACGATACAATTCCGCGTGCGTTTCCAACGCCCCCGGGGCGTCCGTGCAAACCGCCTGAACCACCGCGGGACGTTCTTCACCCGCGGGACCGTCGGCTACACCCGATGACCGACTTCGACGTCCTCGTCATCGGCGGCGGAACGGGAAACAACGTCGCCGCAGCAGCCGCGGATGCGGGCCTCGAGACCGCGCTCGTCGAACCCGGGCCGCTCGGGGGAACCTGTCTCAATCGGGGCTGTAACCCGTCCAAGATGCTCGTCCAGGCCGCCAACGCCGTCACCCACGTCCGGGAGCCAAACGCTTCCACGTCGACGCCACGCTCGAGGGCGTCGACCACGCGGCCGTCGTCGACGAGATGGACGACCTCCTGGGCGGTATCGCAACGGACATGGAGGCCAGGTACCGCGAGAAGGACGACCTCACCCTGTTCACGCAGCGAACGCGGTTCGTCGACGAGCGCACGGTGGAACTCGACGGCGAGGCCGTCACGGCCGAGAAGGTCGTCGTCGCCGCCGGCAGCCGGCCGATCGTCCCCCCGATCGAAGGACTCGACGGCGTCGACTATCTCACGAGCCAGGACGCCCTCTACCGCCGGGAGCCGCCGGAGAGCCTCGTCGTCGTGGGCGGCGGGTACGTTGCCGTCGAACTGGGGTACGTGTTCGAGTCCATGGGGACCGACGTGACCATCGTCGAGATGATGGACACGCTGCTCCCCCGCGAGGACGGCGAGATTGCCGCGGCGTTCACCGAGATCGCGGCCGACCGACACGACGTGTACACCGGACATCGCGTGACGGCCGTCAAGGAGACCGCAGACGGTCACGCCGTTCGCGCCGAGTCGAAGACCGGCGACGATCGAACCGTCCACGGCAGCGAGGTCCTGCTCGCGCTGGGACGCCGTCCGAACAGCGACACGCTCGACCTCGACGCCGCGGGGATCGAGGTCGACGACGACGGGTTCGTCGAGACCGACGAGTACCTCCGGACGACCGCGACGAACGTCTGGGCGCAGGGCGACGTCGCCGGCAACGCGCTGTTCAAGCACACCGGGGATTACGAGACCGATCACACGATCGCCAACGCCGTCCACGGGGAAGGTCGTGCGATCGACCTCTCCGCGAACCCCCACGCGATCTTTACCGCGCCACAGATCGCCGGCGTCGGGGCGACCCAGGAGGCCCTCGACGACGACGGAACAGCCTACCGCCTGGGACGGGCGTCCTACGCCGACTCGGCCATGGGTCGCGCGAAGAAACTCGACCACGGCTTCGTGAAGGTCCTCGCCGCCCCGGACGGCAAGATCCTGGGCGCGCACGCCCTCGGCTACGAGGCGTCGACGCTCCCCACGAGGTCGTTCTCGCGATGCGAACGGGACTCACCGTCGACGACGTCGCCGACACGATCCACGCCCATCCCACCCTGAGCAAGATCGTCGAAGCGGCGTTCCGCGACCTGACGAACTGAACGTGCTGCCCCGACCGGCGACGATCGCGCGTCGGTTCGGGACCTTTCGCGAAACGAAACATCCCGCACAACGCAGCCAGCGATGGAAACTGAGACGACACCCGAACGCCTCGATGCAGTGCTCGAGTTCGGCAGGAACCTCCGGTCCGCTCTCCTCGACCTCCTCGGACAGGAGTTCTCGTACTCGACGGGCCACCTCGCCGCGATACTGAACGGCTGCCTGTTCGCCCCGTCGCTGCTCACGTTCTGGTTCGTGAACGGCGTCCTGGATTTCTCGACCGCGATCGCGATCGGCGCCGTCGCCACGCCGGCCGGACTCCAGGTTCGCCTGATCGCGTACCTCCTCCTGGTCCCGACGTTCCTGCTCGCCCGAGTCGTCATCCACCTGCTCCACCCGGTGCACCGGACGCAGATCGTCTCCGGATCGTGTCCGACGACCCGCTTCATGAGCCTCGACTGGTTCAGCGTGGGCATCCTCGCGACGGGGCTCCCGCTCGCCGTGCAGGACTTCGGTCCGTGGTTCGCGATGAACACGATCTTCCTCGTCGGCATCTTCGTCCTCCCGCGATTCCTCCCCGATCGTCGAGCGCGCCCCGTCAAACTGCTCGCCATCGTGGTCGGTGGGGTGGTGTTCCTCTACGCGAACTACGGCGACGCGCTGCCAGTGCTCCCGCACCCGTCGACGATTCTCGGGCCCGTCGCGACCGTCGCGCTCGGCGAGGGCACCACGGAGTGGCTGTTCCGGCTGATGAACAGTGTGACGTTCGGCCCCCTGCTCGTGGGGGCGTTCGCCGTCCTGATGAACCACGTCCTGACGCGACCGGAACTCACCGACGTCCCGCTCGTTCGTCACACGCTGCCCCGGCGCGATCCCGACCGCGTCGTCGTGACGAGCGCCGCGGTCGGGACCGCGTTCTACCTCCTCGTCGTCATGGCCGTGACCGGGGTGCTGATCCTTCGTCCATAGGGCGGTCCGCGAACCCCCGCTCAGCGCCTCGAATCGGTCGGGGACGTTACCGGCACGTTAGCGGTTCTTTTTGTGCCTCTGGCGTGTGAGGTCGGGTGTCGAGCATGCGCTCCTCGAGACGCCGCGTCCTCGTGGTCGTCGCGACGGCGGAGTTGCTGGCGATGTCGCTCTGGTTCAGCGCGACCGCGGCCGCGCCGGAGTTGGCGAGCGAGTGGGGATTGACGGCGACCGAGACCGCCTGGCTCACCATCGCCGTCCAGGTCGGGTTCGTCGTGGGCGCGTTCCTGTCGTCCGCGCTGACCCTGTCCGACGTCGTCCCTCCGCGCCACCTCTTCGCCGGGTCCGCGATCGCCGGCGCCGTCTGCACGGCCGGCATCGCCGCCGTCGTCGACGGGGCCGCGCCGGCCATCGCCCTCCGCTTCCTGACGGGCGTGGCCCTCGCGGGGGTGTACCCGCCGGGCATGAAGATCCTCGCCGGCTGGTTCGAGGAGGGGCGGGGGTTCGCGATCGGGATCCTGGTCGGGTCGCTCACGATCGGGTCCGCGCTCCCGCACCTCATCCGGGCGCTCGGTGGCGTGGGGCGTCCACGGGTCGTCCTGTACGGTGCCGCCGGGCTGGCGACGCTCGGCGGTCTGCTGGTCCTGACGGTGCGGCCGGGGCCGTACCAGGCCGAGGCGGCACCCTTCGACCCCAGTGCCATCGGACGAATCCTCCGGGATCGCGGGACGATGCTGGCGAACAACGGGTATTTCGGCCACATGTGGGAGCTGTACGCGGTCTGGACCTGGATTCCGGCGTACCTCACCGCGAGCATCGCCGCAAACGGCGGGAGCGCCGACCCAACACGGGTCGCCTCGGTCCTCGCGTTCGCCACCATCGCGATCGGCGGGGTGGGCGCCGTCGTCGCCGGGTCGGCCGCCGACCGGCTCGGCCGAACGAGCGTCACCAGTGCGAGCATGCTCCTGAGCGGCGTCGCCTGCGTCGCCGCCGGGGTCTTCTTCGGGACCTCGACAGTCCTGCTGGCCGTTTTCGTGCTGGTCTGGGGCTTCGTCGTCGTCGCGGACTCGGCGCAGTTCTCGACGGCGGTCTCGGAACTCGCCGAGGACTCGTACGTCGGCACCGCCCTCACGCTCCAGACGGCGATCGGCTTCCTCCTCACCACGATCTCGATCCAGCTAATTCCGATGGTCGCTGAGGTCGTCGGCTGGCAGTGGGCGTTCGCCCCGCTGGCGATCGGGCCCGCCCTCGGGACGATCTCGATGCTCCACCTCCGGCGACTTCCGGAGGCGTCGAAACTGGCGGGCGGTCGAAAATAAGACGCGATCCTTGTGGATCGCTCGGCCGACTCCGGCGATCCGTCGGGGCCGGGATCGTCGACGGCCGTCCGATCCGGTCAGTCGAGGGTGACGTCGTTCCGGGACTCGTGGAGCGACGCGCAGATCGTCGCCTGTCCCTCGATGTTCGGGGTCGCGAGTCGGGCGCCCCACGGGACAGATCGAAGACTGGTCAATATCTCCAGTCAAACGTTGCCGGGTCGTCGCTTCACATTTGCGGGGTTGCGAGGGGCACTCAGGCCAGAATCTCACTCGCGATCACGACAAGGCCGACGACCCCGAAGATGACCCCGAGCATCGATTCCATGACTTCGCTCGGGACGTACTTTCCCACACGGGTCCCGACAGTGCCGCCGATCAGGACCCCCGGGACCGACCACGCGACGACGTACCAGACGGGCGTGGCAGCCAGCGCGTGGACCGCCGCACCGGCGATCGCGGCGATGGCGAGGACGAACACGCTCGTCGCGACCGCGACCCGGGGCGGGAGCCGACACCGGACGATCAGTTGCGTGGTCGTGACTTCGGGGAGGCCGGCACTGATCAGCCCTGTGATGAACCCGCCGGCAGTGGCCAGACCGATCCCAGGCGGTCGCCAGCAGATGTCGTAGGTAAACGTCTCGCCGTCGGCCGTCTCGATGGTGGTTTTCCCGCGGCCGGTATTCTTCCGTTCGAGGAACTCGCCCTCGTCCTCGCCCGGGACGCGCTCCTCCGGGGGATCGTAGTACACGAGGAACCCGCCGAGGGCGAGTATTCCGACCCCGAACGCGAGTTTCAGTAGGGTCGTCGGGACGTAGTGGGCCGCCAGTGCCCCGACCACGACCGCCGGTATCGCGCCGAGCAGGAGCCACGTCGCCGTCGCGTAATCGACGACCTGCTGTCGGACGTAGTTCAACAACCCGTTTCCCATCCCGAACACCTCCGTCAGCAGGCCCGCACCGATCGCCTGCGAGGGCGAGAGACCGACGATCAGCATGAAGAACGGACTGAAAAACAGGGCTCCCGAGACGCCCGACGCGAGCGCGATCATCGAGAAGAGGATCGACGCGGGGAACACCCACCAGTGGGCGAGGAACCGGGCGACCGGAACGCCGGCGAGGAGTGGAAACGATCCCGGCACGACAGTCGGTCTCGCCGCTCCATCAGGAAGGGAGACGACGACCACGCCAACGCCGAGGACCACTGCGCCGAACCCGACGGCTCGGTTCCGGATCACGGTTCGGTGCGACGGTCCGAGACGCTCCCGGCGTCGATCGCGACGGGCCTTCGAGGCCCCTTCACGCGAGGATGCCGGCCCCGAGGAACGCACCCAGGACGACGCCGTAAACGACGTGGACCGTCCCGAACGTCATCATCACCTCGCGATCGGGCTCCATCCCGATGACCATCCGCATCCAGAAGGCCATCCCCCCGATCATGAGGACGATGCCGTACACGAGGCCGAGGCCGACCGCGACGCCGATCGATCCGAGATCGAGCCCGATCACCGGAACGCCGACGGCGAACACCCCGCCAGCGATGATCCCGTAGATCAGGTGTAACACCATTCCGGGCATCGCGTAATCCTCGGGATCGCCGCCCGCGAATTTCGAGACGAGTCCCGCCGTCGGCGGCGGCCCGCCCTCGCCCATCACCATCATCAGGATAGTCATTACGATCGTTGCCACGAGACCGCCCGCGAGTCCAGCGATAATCGATGCCATGAGTTCAGTGCTATCAGAGGTGGTATAGCTATTAAACCACGACGCGGTCGTGAAACGGCGTTACACATTCGGAAGGCCGATGTCCGTCCCGCAAAACGGAGTTCGGGCGAATGGTACCGGCCGGCGTGGGACGGCGAACGGTGATTCACTTCGTCGGAACC
>JBLGCL010000102.1:0-9992 GCA_047617305.1 Natronomonas sp. | reverse complement strand
TCGCGGTCGAGGGCCAGCGCGGCGTTCCTCGTCGCCGCGACCAGGGCCTCGGCGGGGGTCATCTCCATCCCGACGCACGCGAGCGACTGGGCGAAGCCCATGCTCTGGGAGTGGCAGTTGGGGTTGAAGTCCGTCGCGACCGCGACCGGCGCGCCGGCGTCCATGAAGCCCCCCGCGTCGGCGTACTCCTCGCCGAGGCCGAAGGCCGTCCCGGGCAGGAGCACCGGCGTAACGCCGGCCCCGGCGACCGCGTCCATGTCCTCCTCGGTGGCGTACAGCAGGTGGTCGGCGCTGGCCGCCCCGAGGTCCGCCGCGAGCTGGGTCCCGCCGATGCGGGACAGCTCCTCGGCGTGAACCTTCGGCGTCAGCCCTGCGTCCATCCCGGCCTCGAGGACCCGGCGGGACTGCTCGACGTCGAACACGCCGGTCTCGCAGAACACGTCGACGAACTCCGCGACCCCCTGGTCGACGACGGCCGGCAGCTGGTCGTCGATCACCCGGTCGACGTACTCGTCGGTCTCGGCGTCCTCCGGGACCGCGTGGGCGCCGAGGAACGTCGGAATCACGTCGACGGGGTGTTCCTCGTCGGCCCTGGCGATCACGTCGAGCATCTTCGTCTCGGTCTCGACGTCCAGCCCGTAGCCGGACTTGACCTCGACGGTCGTGGTCCCGTGGGCCAGCATGACGTCGAGGTGTCCGAGGAGGTTCTCGAGCAGTTCCGCCTCGCTCGCCTCGCGGGTCGCGCGGACGGTCCGCAGGATGCCGCCGCCCTCCTCGAGGATCTCCTGGTAGGTCTTCCCGCGGAGCTTGGCCTCGAACTCGTCCGAGCGGTCGCCCGCGAACAGCGCGTGCGTGTGCGGGTCGACGAAGCCCGGAACGGCGGCCTTGCCCGCGGCGTCGACCGCTGTCTGGGCGTCCTCGGGTGGATACTTCCTTGTCAGTTCGTCGTTCGGGCCGACCGCCTCGACCGTGCCGTCGGTCGCGACGAGCGCCGCGTCCTCGTGGATCTCGAGCGCGGCGTCCGCGCCCGGCCCGGCGACGAGTTCTCCGATATCGTGAACGATCGTGTAGTCGGTCATCGGTTTGGATTCCTGCTTCGCGTGGCGGCGAGGGGATCCGCGATCGGTGCCGTCGCCGCCGGTGTCGCGCGGTTCGCCCGGACGTGCCGGGGGGCCGTCCCACCCCTGCTTCGGCCTGCGGTCGCTCGTCCGGGGCCTCAGAGGTTCTCGTCGACCGCGTCCTGAACCTCGGCGAGCGCGGCGTCGGCGTCCTCGACCAGCCGGTCCGTCTTCTCCCGCATCGCCTCGCAGAAGTCCTCGTCGTCGATGCTCGCGAGGTTGATCTCGACGTTGTACAGCGCCGACTCGAGGGCGGCGTGGGCGAGTAGCGCCGCGGTGCCGGCGTCGGTGACCGAGTGCGGGTTACCCTTCGCGGCCACGTCGATCGATTCCTCGATCACGGCCAGGCAGGTCTCGGCGGTCTCCATGGGCACCTCGGCGGCGGTCTTCGAGGCCTCTTCGATGGCCTCGGCCTTGCCCTCGTCCTCGGGCGTCCGGTAGGCCGCCATCAGTTCGTCGAAGGCCGCCGAGTCCTCGTCGGCGAAGTCGAGGAGCCGCTCCCGGTGTCCCTCGAGCGTTTCCCGCGCCGCCTCCATGTCGGCCTCGACGTGCTCGAAGTCCTCCTTGCCGATCGTCAGGTTACAGACCATCTCGCCGAGGGCGGCGCCCATGGCGCCGGCGATCGCCGCGCCGCTGCCGCCGCCGGGCGTTGCCTCGTCGGTCGACAGCTCCTCGACGAACTCGCGGACGGTCATGTCGGCGAAGCTCATCGTCCTTCCTCCAGGAGTCGCTGTTCGAGCACCTGTTCGGTCTCGAAGTCCTCCAGTCGCAGGTAGTGGTCCGCGACGTCGATCAGCGCCTGCATCGGCACCTGCCCGACGAGTTCGCTCCCGACGACGTCGACGCCGTAGCGGTTGGCCTCGTCCTTGATCGTCTCGAACACGCGGAACAGCGGCGTTCCGCGGAAGTCGGTCATGTTCATCGAGACCTGGACGATGCCGCGTTCCTCGATCTCGAAGCCCATCGCCTTGACGTGGCGGTAGCCGCCCGAGGAGTGGCGGACGTTCCGGGCGATCTCCTGGGCGATCTCCATGTCGTCGGTGTCGAGGTTGACGTTGAACGCGACGAGGAAGAAGCGCGCGCCGACGGCCGTCGCGCCGGCCGTCTCGTGGATGTGGTTCGGGCCGAAGTCGGGTTCCTTCTCGGGGTTCGACCCGATCTCGTCGGCCAGTCCCTCGAACTCGCCCTCGCGGACGTTCGCCAGGTTCTCGCGCTCCGGCATGCGGGCGGCCTCCTCGTAGAGGTAGGTCGGGACCTCGGCGCGCGCGGCGAACTCCTCCGCAAACGCCTCGGCGAGTTCGACGCAGTCCGCCATCCCGGCGTCCATGAGCGGGATGAAGGGCACGACGTCGATGGCACCCATCCGCGGGTGTTCGCCCTCCTGTTCGCGCATGTCGATCAACTCGACCGCCTTCAGCGCCAGGTCCATGGCCGCGTCCTTTGCGACCTGGGGCTCGGCGATGAAGGTGACGTCCGTCCGGTTGTGGTCGGCGTCCGGGGAGACGTCCAGAACGGTGACGTCGTGGTCGTCCAGTTCGGCGACGATCTCGTCGATGACGTCCTCGCGCCGTCCCTCACTGAAGTTGGGGACGCATTGTACCAGTTTCATAGTACTCTCTCGTAATGACCAAGGCGGACGACGACCTTATACGAACCTCTTCCGAATGCAGGAAGCTATTTCACGGGTGTCGCATCCGTCGCAACGGTCGCCGATCCAGGGGCCGTCGGCCACCGAAGGGTTCCGGCACTGCCCCCGTCGAAGCCGCCCGATACGCCGGGCTGTCCTCCGTCGAGGTCGCCGTCCGAATCACGGTCGTGCGCACGGCGGCGTCGGGCTCCCCGTCTCTCGACCGAATCCCCGAGCAGACGTGCCGTTTCCGACTGTTCGGTCGCCCCCTCGATCCGGCGAGTTCGGGGGACGGATGGCTCTCGGGATCGCTGTCGAGGTTCGGGCGGCAGCAATCGAGAGTGAGAGGGTCGTCTCGGGGCGACGGACCCGTCACCGCATCGACTCTAGACCGACGAACGCGTCGCCGTGGGCGGTCATCCAGGTCGTCATCAGGTCGACCCCGTCGACGTCGCACGGGAAGAGCGTGCACTCGTCGGGGCCGTCGTCGCGGTTCTCGATCGCGGCGACGACGTCCCTCGCGTAGCAGTCCGGATCGCGTTCGTCCTCGCGACTGAGGACGGGATCGCACGGTTCGGTCGGAGCGTCGAATTCTGTCATCGTGTTGTGTGGCGGTCGCGTCCGGGGTGCACCCCCGGAGATACCTCGTGACTGGTGCGTTCCCGCCTGGCGGCGGGCCTACCCCCAATTCGAAGGCCTAACATAAAGGCTTGTAGTTGTGAGCCGCGGCCGACGAAATTAATTCGCGTCTGTCGTCCGGCGCTGTCCCGCAAGCCCGGCCTGACCGGTGGCAACGTGGGAATACTTTACTTTGCGAAGTCCGTTACGAAAACTTATGACCTTCGTCGACCGCCTCCTCTCGACGGTCCGGCAGCCGGAATACACCGGCGAGAACCGCTGTTGGGCGTGCACCGTCGCGAATACGGGTATCGCCGTGGTCGCGAGCGTCGCGCTCTGGGCGCTGCTCGCGTTCCCGGCCGGCCTCGGCGCCTGGAGCGTCCCCGCGGCCGCCGCCCTGTTCGTCGTCTCGATCGGGTCGATCTGGCTCCGGGGGTACCTCGTCCCCGGAACGCCGACCCTGACCAAGCGGTACTTCCCCGATCGGGTCCTCCGGTGGTTCGACCAGGCCCCGGAACCACGGCGGAGCGCCGCCGACATCGACGTCGAACGGGAACTGATGGACGCCGGGGTCCTCGAGGAGTGCGAGAACGTCGACGACCTGTGTCTCGACGACGCGTTCGCCGACGCCTGGCGCGCGCGGATCGAAACCGTCCGTGACGACGAGGTCAGCCCGGAACTGCTCCGGGACTTCTTCCCGGTCGACGTGGCCGACCTCGAGTTCGACGTCCGCGAGGACGCCGTGATGGCGCGGATGGACGGGACGCTCGTCGCCCAGTGGGAGTCCGACGCCGCGCTGATCGCCGACGCCTCGGCGGCCGACGTCTTCCACGATCGGTACGAGGAGTGGGACACCTACACTTTCGACGCCCAGTTCGAACTCGTCGGCGGACTCCGGCTCTTCCTCGAGCGGTGCCCGACCTGCGACGGTCCGATCGCCTTCGGCGAGGAAGTCGTCGAGTCCTGTTGCCGGGAGATCGAGGTCGTCGCGATGCGGTGCGAGGACTGCGGCGCGCGACTGTTCGAGGCCGAGTTGACCGCGGAGATGCGCGAGGGCGGGGCGGAGACGGCGCCGGCCGAGTGAGCGGTTCCCGGGGTCCTGCCGCGGCGATCAGTTATTAGGGGGTGCCGCCCGTCGCCCCGCCAATGACGGCGATCCGGACGGACGGCCTCCGCAAGACGTACGGCGACGTGACGGCCCTCGCCGACCTCTCGCTTACCGTAGAGGCCGGCGAACTGTTCGCGCTGCTCGGCCCGAACGGCGCGGGGAAGACGACCACCATCGAGATCCTGACCGGACAGCTCGTTCCGGACGCGGGAACGGTCGAGGTGGTCGGGACCGACCCGACCGCCGATCCGGTCGAAACGCGGCGTCGCGTGGGGATCCTCCCCGAGCAGGAATCGCCGCCGAGCTTCCTGACCCCTCGCGAGTACTTCGACTTCGTCGGCACGGTCCGCGGCATCGAGTCCGCTCCCCTCCGGGATCGCGTCGAAACCTGGGCCGAGCGCCTCTCGTATACCGAGAAACTCGACACGCTCAACACCGACCTCTCCCGGGGGCAACAGCAGAAGGTGATGATCACGCAGGCGTTCCTCCACGACCCCGACCTCGTGTTCATCGACGAGCCCCTGGCGAACCTCGATCCGATCGTGCAGGAACGGGTCAAGCGGTTCCTCACCCGCTACCGGGACGACGGCAACACGCTGTTCCTCTCGACCCACGACATCGACGTGGCCGAGGAGATCTGCAGCCGGGTCGGGATCGTCAGCGAGGGGCGTCTCGTCGGCGAACGCGAGCCCGAGGCACTCGGCCGCGGCGAGTCGCTGCTGGACACCTTCCTCGACAGCGTCGGCGGTTCGATCGAGGCGACCGCGGAGGCGACCGACTGACCCATGGCGGGGACGCTCTCGCGGCGACTGTTCGTCGAGATGGTCCGCGAGGAGTTCCGCCTGCACGCCCGACTGTTCGGTGGCCGTCGGTTCGCCGCGTTCCCCCTGTTCGTCGCCCTCGTCGGTGCCGGCGCGGTCCGGCTCCTCGTGGAAGCCGGGATCGACCCCGGGACGACGACGGCCGGGTTCCACGCGCTCGTGTTCGCGTTCGGCCTCCATACCGGCTCGATCGGGCTGGTCGGCCGCGACGCCATGCGGGACCTGCTGGGCGACCTGACGCTCCTCGTGTTCTCCGCGCGGACGCTCCCGCTCTCGAGCCGACGCCTGCTCGGGGTGTTCCTCGTCAAGGACGCGGTCTACTACGCCGGGCTCTTCTTGGCGCCCCTCTCGATCGGCTTCGTCGCGGTCGGCCTCGGCCTCCAGGTCGCCCTCCTCTGGGCCACGACCACGGCGACGTTCCTGCTCGGGCTCGCCGTCACGATGGCCGCGATCGCCCTGTCGACGAGGGGGGCCCCGGGCTGGAGCGTCCTGCTCGGTCTCGCGGTCGCCGCCGGCCTCGCGTGGACTGCCGGCGTCGACCCGGTCGGCTTCACGCCCTACGCGGTGTACGAGTCCCCCTCGCTGGGGGGTGTGGTTCGGGCAGTCGTTCCGATCGTCGCGCTCTCGGCCCTGGGGATCGCGACCTACGACGCGACCGTGAGGAGTCCCTCGCGGACCGCCGAGAACGCCTTCGACACCTGGCGGGATCGGCTGTGGTTCGACGCGGACGGGCTCGTGAGCAAGAGTCTGCTCGACGTCGCCCGCTCCAGCGGCGGGTTCACCAAGATCCCCTTCTCGGCCGGCATCCTGTTCCTCGTGAGCGTCGGCATGGTGGACCTGGCGGGCAGCATCGCCGGCGTCGACCCGTCGATGGCCGTCTCGATGGGCGCCATCCTCGGCCTGACGGCCTTCACGACCTACAACTGGCTGACGCAGTTCGACGCGCTCGGGGTCTACCTGCTCTATCCCATCTCGCTGGGGGCGGTCTTCCGGGCCAAGTTCCGCGCGTTCCTGGTGCTGGGCCTGCCGACCGCGCTGGGGTACTTCGCGATCGCCGTCGCGTGGCGGGGCGGTCCAGTCGGCGAGATCGCCGTCGGTGCCGTCCTGCTCGTCGGACTCCAACTGTACCTGTTCGGGCTCACGGTCTATCTCGCCGGCTTCAGACCCAACGAGTTCCTCTTCGACACCGTCCTCTTCGCCGGGTTCACCGCCGCCGTCGCCGCCGGGGTCGTCCCCGTGCTGATCGTGGGGTTCGTGCTCGCGCCGGTCGACGCCGTCGCGCTGGCGGCCCTGGCGGTCCTGGCCGTCGTGCTTGGCGGGGCGGGCGTCGGGCTGTACCGACTGGCGGTCCCGCGTTGGCGTCGGCGGTATCGGACCGGGTAGCCCCTCCGCTTGCCGGGGAAGGGACGGCGAGGAATCGACCGACTGAACGACGATACCGTGACGTGAGAACGACTCGCGTGCGTTTCCCACAGGCTGAAAAACCCCGGTAATGGGGCGTTGCCGTATCCGTCATTCTGCGGAATTTCGACGGTCAGCTCGCGGACACAAGTCGAACGTATTATACCGCTCCCTCTCCCGCATAGAAGTGAATGGTCCGGGACCCGTTCGCTGGGGAGGATACCCCGGAACTGCAGACGGTGCTGGACGCACTGGGCGACCAGGACTGTCGAACGATCATCCGCGAACTCGACAAACCCATGACCGCCAGCGAGATTTCCGAGGTAAGCGGCGTGCCGCTCTCGACGACGTACCGCAAGCTCGAGCTACTGAGCGACGCCTCGCTGCTGACCGAATCGACGGAGATCCGGACCGACGGGCAGCACACGACCCGGTACGCCGTCGACTTCGACGAGGTGCGGGTGCAGCTGGACGAGGAACGCGAGTTCGAGGTCGGGATCAAGCGGCCGGAACGGTCCCCGGACGAACGCCTGGCGGAACTCTGGTCGGAGGTGCGAAAGGAGACATGACCCACCCGATCCTGCTCACGGCGCTGAAGACGATCACGCTCCTGATCGGCGCGACGATCACGTTCTTCTCCTATCGGGCCTACCGCCGTACTGAGGTCCCGGCGCTCCGGGCCCTGACGATCGGCTTCGGCATCGTCACGCTCGGATCGCTACTGGCCGGCGTCGTCGACCGCTTCATCGCGGACCTCGGTCGGGAGTCGGCGATCGTCGTCGAGAGCGCGCTGACCGCCGTCGGCTTCGCGGTCATCCTCTACTCGTTGTACGTCGAGTGAACGATTGGGGTCCGATTTCGCCGGCCCGACAGCGACGAACGTCCCGTTTAGCCGGCGGTGACCGGACCGTGTGGACCGTTCGGGCCGTATCTGGAGGACCCGCCCTGTGGGATCCGGGGTCCTCGCGTCCCGTCGGAGGCGTGGGCCGACGCGGCGACGGGCCACTCCGTCCGTCACGGGCCCGCTATGTGATCCCCGGGCCCGATCGACCCACGCCGTTTCCCGCGGACGCGGCCCCCTTCGATCTCCCCTCGGTCCGGCCCATCGCCGTTCCGGAGCGAGAGGCCATCTCGACGGTTTTGAATTTGACGCGAAATCCCGAACCTTGAGGGTCCGTAAGTTCGATTCCCACCGCCTGACAACGAGCGGCCGCTTATTTGCTCCGGTAGCCCCAAGCCTGGATCACCGGTGGAGGCCATGTACGACGCCCAGACCTTCGTCGTTTTCGCCAAGACCGTGACGCTGGTCTTCGGCGGGATTATCACGTTCTATACGTTCCGCGCGTTTCGCCGGACGGGTTCGCCAGCCCTGCGGTCCCTGACCGTCGGACTCGGATTGCTCACCCTCGGCGCCCTCCTCTCCGGCGGGACCCATACCCTCGTTGGCGGGTCGACGGCCATCGGCATCGGTATCAACAGCACGTTGATGGCCGCCGGCTTCGCGAGCATGACCTACTCGCTGTACGTCAGGGAGTCGAACGCCGCCGCCGCGACCGGTACCCGAGAGGGACAAGAGTCGGGCGGCGGATAACGAGTGCCGTGGGCGTCGGGGACGATCGGGTTCGGACGAGCCTCGCCGCCGACTCGACCTCAGCCGTTGCCGTCCGAGTCGACGGAGCACCCCTCGTGGACGGAGCGGAGGGACGACAGGAGCGGTTCGCGGGACGAGTTGTACACGAGGTGCGAGTCACAGTCGCAGTCGGACGCGCCGAAACCGGGCACGTGGCGGCCGTCGATCGCGCCGCTGATCCGGCACTCGGCGTCGACGTCCTGGCTCCGACAGACCCCGTCGATTCGGGCCTGCTCGTCGCCGAGGAGGTAATCCACGTGCCAGTGCCGAACGCCGTTGCGGCCCGCCGCCACGTCGCGGTGCCGGTCGATCCGCTTGAAGCCACCGGGACCGAACGCCGTGCCGGTGTACGCGTACCAGCCGGGTTCGAAGTCGTGGGTTCCGAGCGCCCCGACCTCGATCCGCTTCGGGGCGCCCAGTTCGACGATCAACGTGTAGGTACCCGACGCCATCGCGTTGCCGTACGGCCACCGGTAGGTAAACGGTGGCGTCCGCGGTTGCCGAACGGTATCTATCGCGTAGATGGACGGCGGTATCCGACGCCGGGACGACCGGACGGCCAACGACGAACCGTCCGCGACCGGGGCGATCGATCATCGGTGGTTTTCGAGGTCGATCGCCACGTCGGACTGGATCCAGGCGGTTTCGACGTCGCGGTCGTAGAGGATGACGTCGCCGCTCGCGGTCGTGAGGTCGGCGTAGCGGTCGTATTCCCGTGCGTCGATTCCCACGGTAGGGTTCCCATCGGCCGGGTTCGAGGACGTGGCTGACATCGGTATTGATTGGTATTGTTTAGTTGGTCAGTTTGATTTGGTAGTTCGATACCTTTACAGTAGTTAGTTACGTTTAGTTACTTATAATCCTTCCCGGACCCGTCCGTTAGCCGGTTACGTCGCGCTCACCGGATCGAGTGGCGAAATGCCCCTCTCCCCGGGCCGTCGGTAGCCCCAAGGGGGTCGACTGGCAGAAGTAGTCCCCCGGTCAGGCGATCGACGAATCGCGATCGGGGGCCGGCTTCAGGTTCTCCATCCCCCAGTCGCGCATCGCCATGATGACGCCGTCGAGGGACTTCCCGCGCTCGGTCAGGGAGTATTCGACGCGGAAGGGTTTCTCGCTCACGATGTCGCGATCGACCAGGGACTTGCCCTCGAGGTCCTCGAGGCTGTCGGAGAGGACTTTGCTCGAGATACCGTCGACCTCGTCCTGGAGGTCGTTGAACCCGAGCGGGCCGTTCTCGAGCAGGCGGTGAATGATCACCGGGTGCCATTTCTTTCCGATCAGGGTCGCGGTGGTCGTGATCGGACACCACTCCTCGCCGGCACACCAGACGGGGAGTTTGTCATCGTGTTCCATACCCGGGTCACGGACTGGAATTACTAAAAGGTTACCTCACAGTACCGAATTACCCCTTAGGCTTGAGTTACGACTAGTGACTCTATTTTTCTGAGCGCCCTCCGACGGTGCGACCTTGCGTTCACCGGGTCTATCGCTGGGGCATCCGGACGTGGCGAGTTACCTTCCGGAACCCCTGTCACCCGATGGATACCGCGTTACGTGGGGGTTGTCCTAGCTATTTTACTTACCTAGCGTTATCCGATTTCGAGTGGTAATTCATGACGCGATACGATCGACGGACGTTCCTCGCGCTCGGTGCACTGACGACGGTCGG
>JBLGCL010000101.1:0-10038 GCA_047617305.1 Natronomonas sp. | reverse complement strand
GCTCCGGAACGACCTGGTTTCCCGGTACACCGTGGACGGCGAGTTCGATCCGTCCGCCGTCGAGGAGTACTTCGACCCGGAGGCGGTCGCCGAACACGTTCGCGAGTCGAACCGCGAGGTCGAGGGCAATCTCCTCGTCTTCGTGGCGAACGACTTCGGGTTTCCACTCGCGCTCCGGCCCGACGGTACGGATCGATCGCTCCAGGACGACGTGCGTCGAGGGATCCTCCGGAACAAGTACGACGACGGGGCGACCGACCTGCAGTCGATCCGGGACGACCTGCTCGAGGCGCACCCCGGCATCCACAAGGCCATCGTGGCCGAACACGCGGGCGAGGCCGTGCGATACTTCCTCCCGGAGGGCTCGAACGAGACGACCACCTTCCTGACGGTTCGGGAGATGGTTGGTCTCGTCGATTACACCACGAACAGCGCGCAGGCCGACGACCTGTCGAGGACCTACTAATATCGGCGGCCCGCGTTCGGCCGTCAGTAGTGGCCCATGACCCCTTCGCGACGGGCCCACCGCTGACAATACACGAACGCGCCGAACCCGAGGGCGAGGTAGCCGACGGCCGTCACGACGAGGACGCCCAGTTCGCCGGTCGGGAGGTTCCAGAGCGCGGTGCCGTTCTTCATCGCTTCCTGGAGCAGCTGACTCCCCTGGGTCAGTGGGAGCCACTTGAGGACGGGATACGCCCCGACCGGAGCGGCGATCAACCCGACGAACAGGAACTGCACGAGTTGGAAGGCGTTCTCCACGCGCTTGAACCGGATGGCCAGCCCGCCGAAGAGGAATCCCACCCCGACGGCGGGCGCGAGCGCGAGGGCGACGAGCGGGACGACCGTCAGGGGATCGAGGGCGAGCGACCGTCCGGTGACCAGCAACATCAGCCCGAGGACAGCAATCCCCCAGAGGGCCGATTCGAGCAGGTTCACGACGGTCTTGACGAACATCACCCGGCCGAACCCGAACGGCGACATGAACAACTGTTCGAGCGTGCCCCACTGGGCCTCCCGCGTGACGTTCCACGACAGCCCCGAGTACGCCATGATGGACAGACTCCAGAGCAGGTAGCCGACGATGAGCCCCTCGATCGTGTCCTGGATGGCGGCGGGTGCGACTGCCGATCCCCCGTAGAACATGATCAGAAACACGAGGCCGATCGTCCCGAACTGCGAGACGGTGTTGACCGGATAGCGGATCCGCAACACGATCTTCTTCCGGAACGCCGCGGCGAAGAACCCGAGATGTTCCCGGAGGCCGACGGCGATGGCAGGGGAACTCGTCGACGGCGACGCTGCCGTCATCGGTCGACGCCCCCGTTGTCGCTCCCGGTGACTTCGAGGAAGACGCTCTCCAGGTCGGGGTCCTGCCCGTCGATGTCCAGCAGGGCGAGGCCCGCGTCCCGGAGGACGTCGAGCACCTCGTACAGCGTGTCGCCGTCGGTGAGCGTCACGTCGAAGGTGGCCCGATCGCCGGTCTCGGTCCAGTTCCGGGCGTCGAATCCTTCCTCGAGTCGCTCCCGGACGGCGGTCGGAACCGGCCGCTCGACGGTGACGCGATACGCCTGCGTCTCGAAGACGCCGACGAGGTCATCGACCGGATCGTCCGCGATGATCCGTCCGTCGCTGAGGATGACGACCCGGTCGCAGACCGTCTCCACGACGTCCATGTCGTGGCTGGACAGGAGGATCGTCACCGATTCCTCCTCGGCCAGGCGCCGCAGTTCCCGCCGGAGTTCGATGGAGGCCTCGACGTCGAGACCGAGCGTCGGTTCGTCGAGGAACACGACGTCCGTCCCCCGGGCGAGCGTGCAGGCGAGGGATACTTTCTGTTTCTGCCCTCGAGAGAGGTTCTTGACGGTCTCGTCGGCCTTCTCAGCGAGGTCGAACCGATCGAGCAACCGGTCGTGCCGGTCGCGCGTTTCCGAGACCGACTGCCCGCCGAGGGCGGCGAAGAACTCGAGGTTCTCCCGTACCGTGAGTCGCCAGTAGACGTTACGAGCGCCTTCGAGCATCGCGCCGACGTGGTGGTACACTTTTCGGGGGTGCTCCCGGGCGTCCACGCCGGCGATCTCGACCGATCCCCCGGTCGGGAGGACGAGGCCGAGAATCGACTTGATCGCGGTCGTCTTGCCCGCCCCGTTCGGGCCGAGCAGGCCGACGACCTCGCCCCGGTTCACCGCGACGGAGAATTCCTCGACTGCCTCGACGGCCTCCTCGCCACTTCCGTACGTCTTCTGCAGGTCCTCGACGGCCAGGACCGTCTCGCCCTCCGGCGGGGACACGTCGGTGGCGGAGGACGAGCCAGTCGTTCGTTCCTCGAATTCGGTCCGACTCATGTCTTGTGGGAGGGACGCACCCCCGTTAATAGTTTGGAGAACGACACTTCTGTTCGATGGATGGCAGAACGTTCTTTCAGTAACTACGCTGATTGATCCGTGAGTCGCGACGGGAGGGATCGGAGGTCGAGCCTTCCGAGAACCGTCCTGAACATTGTCACGATGGCGGCGGTGGTCCACCGCCTCAGGTCCAGGTCTTGCCTCGAATTAGTCGAGCGGGCAACCGACTGGTAGACTCCATCCCGGTCTCGCTGCGAGTGATCGACGTCACCGGTCGGAGCGATCGTGAAACGGGCTGACGGCGTTCGCCGTGCGAATCCCGGAATCACGGCGAGATCCCCGGGTTGACGACGATCAGCGCGACGCCGATCACGATGAGGGCGGCGCCGAGGACCACGCGTCTCGTCACGCGTTCGAGGTCCCGAAGGAGGAACGCCGCGAACAGGGCGGTGAAGAGGGGCGCGGTCGCCGAGAGCGGGTCCACCACCACGACCCGCCCCAGTCGAAGCGCCGCAAACAGCGCCAGCAGGGCGACGGCGGTGAGCGCGCCACTCAGCGCGAAGTAGCCGTAGGTTCGCCTGGGTGCGTCGAAGATATCCCGTCTGTCCGCGACGACGCCGTAGGCAGCGAGCGCCACCAGGGCGCCGGTCTCGTTGAGTGCCACCGCCTCCACGAGCGTGACGTCCCCGAAGGCGTCGAGCCCCCACTTCCGGCCGACGTTCCCGACACCGAAGGCCGCGGCGGCCGCAAGCGGGAACAGCAGTTCGTACGGTCGCCACCCGGCGATGTCCCCGCCCCGGGAGAGGCCCAGGATCGCCAGCCCGACGACGAGGACCACGATCCCCCCGACGGTGACGGGCGTCACGACCTCCCCCAGGAAGACCACGGCGAGCAGGCTCGCGAACAGCGGCCGCGTCGAGATGACCGCGCTGTTGATGCTGGCGCCGACGCGGTCGACGCCCGTGAACACGGCCAGCCGGCCCAGCGCCGTACCGACCACGCCCGTACCGAGAAACAGCGCGGCCGCTTCGAGGGTGATGCCGGCTCCCAAGGCGAATCCCTGGATCGCCAGCAGGAAGCCCCAGTAGAGCGTGGTATCGACCACCACCACGGTCAGGGACGCCTGGAGCGAACTCCCGCCGCCGGCCATCCCCCGCTTGGAGAGGATCGGGCTGAACCCCCAGAGGAGGGCCGGAACCAGCGCCAGGACGTAGACGAGTTCCATCCGGACACGTTTCGCATTCGGAAGGGTATATGTCTCCCGAACCGGCGGCGATCGAACTGGGTCGACCGGTTGGACGCGATCGTTCTTGCTTCGCCGTCCCGAGGGGTGCTTCGTCGTAAAGAGGTGGGTGTGACCCGCTCGAAAATCCCTGGCGTGCACGGGAGTGCCGGAGGGACGGTACAACGATCACATACCCCGGGCCGGGATCGAACCACAACTGCGGAACGGATGGCGACCGACGATACTTGGCCCGAACCGGGTGTCGATAGGGTCGGGCGGGCGAACGGAGGGAACGAGAACAACCTGATTCGAACTATAGCGGCGTTGGTATTGACCCTATCGACGGCCACTATTCGGCAGGCCCGAATAATAAAAGGAAACGATATTTCACTGCCATCGTCGCGTTTTCTCGTCGCGAAATCGAATCATTCCCCCAATGCATCCCACCGCACCATCGTGATTTCCTGCCGATAGGACTCCGTTGTCGCCGCTGCAGTGGTTCCGCCCCGTCAGACGACGACTTGGAACCGTTGGACGGGACCCCTCTCGCCACCCTCGCCGGGAATGGCGGCCGTCACGTGAGCGGTCCCCCGGCGGCGCTCGGTTTCACGGTAACTGCACCCGAGCTCGGCATCGTCGGGGCGCCGGAAGTTCCCTCCAACGCTACCCGATCCCTACCGCTGGAAGGACACCGTTCCCTCCCCGGGACGGATCGGAGGTGACCCGGGAGTTCGCGCGCGGCGAGCGTCCACCCGGTCAGGTCGACCGTCGTCGTCGCGGCGTTCTTCAGGGCGAGGTACGCGTCGTTCTCGTTCGCGTGGTCGTTCCCGGTGGCGTCGGCGTGAATCTCGGCCACGCGAAGCGACACCCCCCCGTCGGTCACCGCCGTCGCCGGCGTCGACGCCGTTGCCCCGTCGAAGTTCCAGAGGCCGACGCCCTCCTCCCTGGCGGTTCGCTCGGCACTCGCAAACGCGTCGCGCTTCGAGAACGCGGTATCGTACAGGCGGGCATACCCCTGCTCGATCAGTCCGCGGTTGAAGTTCCTTCCGTCGACGTAGACGTAGACCAGAAGCCGTCCGTAGGAGCCACGTCGGTCGGCTTCGGGATCGATCGCGATCCGCACGGTGCTCCCGCCGATCCGGGTCCGGGCGAACTCGCTGGCCTTGTGGCCCCAGTCGCGGAGCCAGTCACGGCCCGCGTCCGTGTCGGCGATCCCTTCGAACTCGCCTGGATCGACGGCGACGTGTACCTCGGGCGTATCGACGCCGAGCAGGCGGACGGTCTCGGTGTGGCCGTCCGGGAACGCCACTTCGAGGGTGTCGCCGTCGACGACGCGCACGACCTCGACGGTCCACTGTTGGCCCGCACCTGGCGCCGTGGCCGTCGATCGGGACTGGGTTTTAGAAGGTTCCGTTTCGGAGAACCCCCAGGTCGTCGTGGGCTCGACTGGCTGGGTGGGAGTCTGCGTGGGGGACGAGGCGGAGCCACCGAACCCGGTGCAGCCCCCCAACAGCACGATCAGGATCAGGCCAAAGCGGACACTCCGACGTCCGGTCGGCCCCACGCCCTCATCCCTGCCGTCGACGATCGTTCTGCCCCCTTGCTAGGTTCGAGTACGCGTGAGCACGGAAAAACTCTCCCGGAAGCCCCGGGTGACCCGCGTGACACCCACGGGCGACCCGACTGCTGTCCCTCGCAAAACATCCCCGACCGGCGACGGCACTCGCTGGCCAACGAAGACCGAAAAGCGGGCGATACCGTCGGATAACCACGTTGCCCCGCTGCCTTTGTCCTGGGAGTTCCGGACGAACCGAGGGGTTATCGAGTGTCATACCTTCCGGCGAACACGAGGCGTTCCAGGCGGGGCCGGAGCGGGTGACCTACCGCGAGGTGTCGAAATGCCGTTGGGTACGGGGATACGAGGATGTCCAGGCGACCGTGCAATCGAGTTCCCCGGCCGCTGTGCCACTATTACCATGGCCCCGAACAGGGGGTGTATGGCAAGTGGAAACTCGGAACGCCAAACGAGCGAAGAGATAGAATCGACGATCGGATCGATCAAGCGGATGCTCGCGGTCGGTGCCGTCTTCGCGGCCGTGGGGTACCTCCTGATCGGGGCAGCGTTGTTCTTCGAGTTGACGTCGTTCCACCCGCTGCTGGATAACTTCTTCACGTCGTTCCCCGACACGAGTCTCGCCGGCGGCAGCGGCGGGACGCGGGCCGGCGCGGTCAACTCGGAACTCGCCTCGATCCACAAGTGGCCCTCGACGCTCCTGTGGCTCAAACTCGGCGGTGTCGGGCACATCCTCGTGGGGATCTTCATTTCCCTGGCCGCGATCGTTCGCGCCCTGAGCGTCATGCCCGTGCGACTGAGTCACGAACTGGAGCGCGCCGGGGAGTAACGCTCCCGCCAGCGACCCGGCGAGAAATGCACGCTCACCACACACCAGGGAGGTTCCAGATTTTGGGTCCATGATCGGCTTCGATCGGATCGAGACGGACGGCGGGGCACTGGCGATCGGATTCGTGCTGGTACTCGGTGTGCTCTATCGCCACCCAGTGAGGGGACTGGATGCGGCTACGGCGGATCCGGCGTCGTTCCTTTATTTCGTCGTGCTTCCAGTCGTCGGGCTCATTAGCGGGGTTTCCGCCGCCCTCGACGGTCCGTACAGCACGATCCCCGTGCTCGGCCTCGGCAGCTAGATCGCGCTGCTGGTGCTGGCCGTGGTGACGCTTGTAGCGAGCCTCCTGCGCGTGGCCGCGTCCGTCCGTTTCGGAGGGCTCCGTTCCCTCGCCGACTGACCGTCGCTTGATTGGCTACGGCACGGATACGGCGGCGATCCCGGTCCCGTCGATCGCGGGACGTTTTCGACGGGGGCCGAGTCGGTGAGAACTTCTTCGAGCGCCGGGGCGTCGTGGGTGATGGTCTGTTCACGCGTGTCGGCTAAGCGACCTGCTAATTCGGTGAGGATGGCGTCGGTTTCGCCCACACCGGCAAATGGACGGGAGGCGGAGACCACTCGGTCGTCCCAGAACTCCGGCCCCTCGAGTCCTCCAGGCGATCCGGGAGCCCGCCGATGGCGTCCATCTAGAACCTGGCCCTTACGCCTATTTCGTCTGATCCAATTCACAACGGGCACGCGGACCTCTCAAGCGATCCCAAGCCCGCCGGCGATCAGGCGGAACCCGATGACGGTGAGGAGGGTCAAGACGACGATTCTCCGGGCCCGTTCGCTGACGGCAACTCGGAACCGTTTGCCGATCGCGACGCCGACGACGGCCGGCACGGCCGCGACGACGGACGCCAGGAGGACGGTCGTGCTCGGGTAGAGCCCGAACGCGCCCGCGAGGGCGACTCGAATCCCATTCAGCCCCAGGAACACCATCGCCACCACGCCCACGAACAGCCCGTGGGAGAGGTCGAAGCTCCGGAGGTACGCGATGAGCTGGACGCCGACGTTCGTACCGCCGAACAGGACCCCGGAGACGCCGCCGACGCCGATCATTCCCAGCCGCGTCTTGCCGACGTCACTGCCCCCGATAGCGACCCAATCCGGCAACGGGATTCGACGCTGCGCGGTGGCGACGAACCCCAACGTCAGGACCCCGAGGCCGACGCGGAGCGGGGGCTCCGGCACTCGGTCGAGCACGCCCATCCCGACGACGGTGCCGACCAGCGCCGCCCCGATCAGCGGCCAGAACCGCCGGCTGCACGTCCGGAGCTCCCGGCGGGTGAGGTCCCGCACCAACGAAACGTTCACCGCGAAGATCGGGACGATCATGAACACGACGGCCGTCGCGGGGTCGATCATCGTCGCCAGCGCCATCGTCCCCACTACGGCGAACCCGAAGCCGGCAACGCCGTTCGTGGCCCCGGCGAGGAGGACGACGAGGGTGAAGATTGCGACCGTCGCCGACGTAGCTGTCGCGATCATCTATCGTTGCTCTCCAGGGCCTGCGGTTTCAAGATATTGGTGAGTGGTGACATTCTTCGAGCGGCAGGCGGTCCGTCGGCGGCGGTCTCCGGAACCGACGTGATGAGTTCCGCCGTCGACCGCTCGTTCGATGGCTCCATGGAATTTCGACTGACGTTGTGTCGAGCGGCCCTCGTCCGTCTCAGTACGTCATGACGTCGTAGCCGTCGTCGACCAGCGAGCGCATGCTCGGATGGCCGTCGTGGTCGTCGAGGGTTACCAGTCCCGAATCGGCGACCGCCTCCTCGACGCCGAACGCCCCGGAACAGTAGTCACAGACTGCCGTGTCGTCCCGGACCGCCCGGTACAGTTCGTGTTGGTCGCTGTCCTCGTCCTCGAGTTCGGGGATCCACTGGGTTCCGGCCCCGTCGAAGATCAGTTGCACTTCGTCGTCGTCGCTTTCCGCGAACTCCTTCGCCGTCTCGAGCCCGTTCACGATGCGTCCGAGGTTCTCGTGCCCTTCGGTCCCCGCGAGGATGACCACTGCTGCTTTCGTCATTGTGTCCTCCAGTACCATCCCGGATGATATATCCCGTCCGGGGGTGTGCAACGAGAGTGCGTCCGCGACGAACATATAAGGGTTGAAATTCCCCCTGATCCGAACTCTCTCCGTAGAGTCGACTCCAAGAGGGGAGGGACCCGACGGCGCCCCGATCAGTGCGAGTGATCGCCGTTACCGCGGCTGAACTGCCCCGAGAAACCCCGCTGGACGACTTCCGACAGTGCCGGGTGGATGTGAACCGACTCCCGAATGTCCTGGACCGTGCCCGACCCTGCCGTCATCGCCACGACGACTTCCTGGATGAGGTTCGACGCTTCCGGACCCATGATGTGACACCCCAGGATCTCCCCGTCGAGGTCGATGATCGCCTTTAGGAACCCGTCGGCCTTCATCGCGCTGCCCCGGGCGGTCTGGTCGTACCCGTACGTCCGGGTCGCGTACTCCCGCCCGGCCGCTCGAAGCTCCTCCTCGCGTGCGCCCACCCCGGCGACCTCGGGGGAGGCGAACACGGCGAAGGGCATCGCGGTGTAGTCGACTGGCGTGAGGTCGTCGCCGAAGAGGTTTCGAGCGACAGCTTGTGCCTCGTGGTTGGCGCTGTGCTTCAGCAGGTACTCGCCGACGATGTCCCCGAGCGCCCACACGCCGTCGGCGGTCGTCCGGAGGTACTCGTCGGTCTCGACGAACCCCCGATCGTCCGTCGCGACCCCCGCCGCGTCGAGGTCGAGCAGGTCCGTGTTCGGCGTGCGACCGGCGGCGACGAGGAGTTCGTCCCCCGTCGCCGTCACGCCGTCCTCGTCGCGTATCCCGCAGTCCTCCCCGTACTCGTACGGCCTGGCTTCGACGGTGATCGTTCCGTTCGTCTCCGAGGCCGCGGTGGCCGCGTAGCCGGTGTGAACGGTGAACCGGTCGGCGTAGCGCTCGGTGAACGCCTCGGCCACCGCCTCGTCGGCTTCGGGCAGCAGGTTCGGCCGCCGCCCGACGATGGTCACGTCGCTCCCGAACGTCCCGAAGAAGTGGCCGAGTTCGGCCGCGATGTACCCGCCACCCACGATGAGGAGATGGTCCGGCGGCGTTTCCACCTGCAGGGCTTCGGTGCTCGTCAGGTACTCCACGTCGTCGATGCCATCGATGTCAGGGATCGACGGCCGGGTTCCGGCGGCGATCAGTACGGTTTCGGCCCGGACGCGGGCGCCCTCGTCGTCGCCGCCGACGATTTCGACCGTCCGTTCGTCGACGAACCGGCCCTCGCCCTCGTAGAGGTCGTGCTGGGACGACGAGCGCAACCCGCGACGGATCGATTCCGAGTCGGAGGCGACGACCTCGTTGACTTCGCGGACGATTTCCGAGAACTCGACGTCGGTCACCTCGGCGTCGATGTGGAACGCGTGCGCACGTTCGATCGACTCCAGCACGTCCGCGTGGTAGAGAAGCATCTTCGATGGGATGCACCCGCGGTTGAGACACGTCCCCCCGAGGGGGCCTTTCTCGACGACTGCGACCGACTGCCCCCGGTTCACGGCGGCGTTTGCGACGTCCAATCCGGACCCGGTACCGATGACCAGAAAGTCGACCTCGTTCATGCGCCTCCTATCGGGAGTCGGGGGAATAGTCGTCCGTGACTGTGCAACTCGGGTACACACCCACGTGTCGGTTCCGGGACGGCAGTTCGACGGCGGGACTCCACGGGATTCGGTCGCCGACTCGGACGTCCCCGGTTCCCGATCGAAGCCTATGGACCCTCGTGTGTCGCCACATGCAAGAACGCCGCGCCGATAGGGTGCCGGGACGACCGGCAGCGACAGAACCGCTCGAATCCGGACGGCGTCCCCGTTCCGGTCACACCACCCCCCGGATCCGTGAGGCGTATCCCTTTTCGCCCCGAGATAGTGAGGGTATGCCCCGGAGTTCGTTTCGAACACCCGGCGGTCGCGAGGTCACGGCGGTCACTGCGTCCGAGATGCGGGCAGTCGATCGCGTCGCCGTCGAGGAGGT
>JBLGCL010000100.1:0-10058 GCA_047617305.1 Natronomonas sp. | reverse complement strand
GTCGCCGTCGACGACCACGTCGTGCTCCTGGACGGTGGTCCCGTCGGGAATCGCGAGTTCGGACAGCGCGTTACCGTTCAGTGCCACACCTCACACGTGCTGGTCAGCCATATTAAACCCTCGAGGAGCGTCCGACGCACGTCTGACGATTTTCGGCCCGTCGACACGACGAACGGCGCCTGGCCTGCCCAGGGTCCGTGCGCTTTTGGTCACCCGCTTCCAACCGTCGCGCATGACGACCCTTTCCTTCGACGAGACCGGCGTCGACGTCGTGTACGAGGGGATCGAGTTCCGCCTGGAGAAGGAACTCATCGAGGAGGCGACGGGGAAGGAGTACTTCGACGTAACCGACCACGAGGTGCTGCAGATCGTCGAGGAGGACCCGGCGATCGGCGGCGAGCCCCGGCGGATCGGGGACATCGTCGTGTAACAGCGGGTATATCGGGGTCGCTCCGGAGGCTCACTCCTCGCGCCCGTCCCCGCGTTTCCTCTCGTCCCGTTCGTCCGCCCACCGCTCCCTCGCGGTGTCGAACCCGAGTTCGTCCTGCTCGCGACCGCGGCGGTCCTCCAGTGCGGCGACCGCCTCGGGATCGGGGCTCGCGTCGTCCGTGATCTTCGCCCACGAATTGTGCACCTTGGCGTGACACCACCGACAGAGGTAGACGGTGAGTTCGTGACTCGACGCGCTCCCGTCGGCGTAGGAGAGGTGGTGTTCCTCGAGGAGCGGCCGGTCGGAGTCGTGGGCCATCCGCTTCTCCTCGAGGCCGCAGCGGGCGCACTCCCGCTCGGTCGCGGTCGACCGGAAGTGCGGACAGTCGCGCCATTCCTCCCAGTCCCCGTCGCCGTCGGCATCAGCGTCGACGACCGGACAGGCGTAGTCGTCGGCCCGGCGGGCGCGGGCGAACGCCGGATCGGCCTCGAAGCGATCGAACGCGAACCGGCACGTGCCGTCCCCGGTCAGGTGGTCGCAGACCCCGACGTGCTCGTAGGGGTCCTCGACGCCGACGGACGTCCCCTCGGGGGTCTTCTCCATGGGTTCGTGTCCGACGAGGGCGCCCTTCAGCCTGAGGGTTACGACGCCGTTATCTGGTGAAGTATCGGTTGGATAATATATTCCGGTCCGGTTCCTCGACGACGGTGGAGGCACCCAAGGTGCAAGTACGCACTGCTGCCAACGGTAGTGAGGGCGAAGGGACGACCGCTTGCATACGAATCCCTTATCCTGAATCACGGCCTGTACAAGCTTCAATAGGAACGATTTGCGGGTCCTTACAGTGGTAGCGGGCCGAACGCCACCCGTTCGCGAGTGGGATGCATCCGACAACTGGGAACCTGTCCACACTCGTCGCCACGGCTGGGATTACTGGCTCACTTTCCGGCACTGTCGACAGCAACCCGAACTGATCAGTACACCGATCCCCCGAAGACGATAATAGCTGTTTGTCCTATCCCATTCTTTTATTCGGAGTCTCGTTTAGGACCCACTATGAGTACCGACGGCCTCTCTTCGCTGGGCCGGTTCACGGATATCCCGGAGGCCCCGACGGGCCTCTTCTTGATTGCGATACTCGGCCAATACAGTGCTCTCTTCGGGTTCTTCAGTTGGTTCGCCACGATTGGCGCTCCGGATGTGAGCACAGTCGTTGCGGTCGGGATGATGGGGTTAGCCGTGGGACAGGCGGTAACGATGCTCGCGCTCATTCAACTGAGACCCTGGGCGTGGTACGCCTCCGTTCTCCTCTATTCGATCTCGACGGTGGTACATCTGTTCCAAGCGAACAATCCCGAAGCAGTCCTCGCACTCGTCGTCGCACTCTACATCGCGGTGCACAAAGGCCCCTTCGAGCCCTGACCGACACATTGCGTGGCTGTCAGTGTGCCCATACAGAATTCCGCCGTCTTATCGATTCGACTATAGGGTTCTTACAACTCAGCTCCCCACGACCCTCCCCCAGGAAGGCGTCCAAAGCTGCGTCGGCCGGGCTCCCTCGGCCGTCGCCGACCGACCATCAGCCCGGGCTTTTCGACCTCCCCCAAGTGCACACACGACCCTTCGCCCCCGACGAACACGCGCCGAACGTGTCGGAACTGGTCGACGGCTACGAACTGCTGACGATCGGCTGATCGCGACGATCGGATCCCGGTACGGACCGTGGTCTTGCCCGTAGTCCCCCGTGGAACCGAAAACCAGTTCCGCCCGACCCGCCAACCCCGGAGCATGATCTCCATCGCGCTTGCCGGGAAGCCGAACGCCGGCAAGTCCACCTTCTACACCGCGGCGACGATGGCGGAGGTCGACGTGGCCAACTACCCCTTTACGACCATCGACGCCAATCGTGGCGTGAGCCACGCTCGTACCGACTGCCCGTGTCTGGATCTTGACGAACGCTGTGGCAACGACGTCTGTCACGACGGGAAGCGCTACGTCCCGATCGAACTGCTGGACGTGGCTGGCCTGGTCCCGGGCGCCCACGAGGGCAAGGGCCTTGGCAACCAGTTCCTCGACGAGTTGACCAACGCCGACGCCATCCTCAACGTGGTGGACGCGGCGGGGGAAACGGACGCCGAGGGCGAACCGGTCGAGGTCGGCGACCACGACCCGCTCGAGGACGTCGACTTCGTCGAGGAGGAGATGGACCTGTGGCTGGCGGGCATCGTGGACCGCAACTGGGAATCCGTCGAGCGCAAGTCCCGGAGCCCCGACTTCGACATGGACGAGGCGCTGTCGGACATGCTCACCGGGTTCGGCGCGACCCAGGCGGACGTGACGGCCTGTCTGCGCGAACTCGAGTATCCCGACGACCCGAAGAACTGGTCCGAGGCGGATCGCGAGGCGCTGGCGCGGCTGGTCCGCCAGCGCACCAAACCGATCGTCGTCGTCGCGAACAAGGTCGACCTCGCGCCCGAGGAACACCTCGAGCGCCTCCTCGAGCTCGACAAACCGGTGATCCCGGCGACCGCCCAGGGCGAACTCGCCCTCCGTCGCGGGGCGGACCGGGATGCCATCGACTACGATCCCGGCGACGAGTCCTTCGAGGTCCTGCAGGAGCTCCCCGACGAGCAGCGCCAGTTGCTCGACGCCCTCAGCGACACGATGGCGGAGTGGGGCGGGACGGGCGTCCAGGCGGCCCTGAACTACGCGGTCTACGACCTGCTCGACCAGATCACGGCCTATCCCGTCCAGGACGCCGCGAAGTGGACCGACGGCCAGGGCAACGTCCTCCCCGACGCCCACCTCCTGTCCCGCGGATCGACGCCGGTCGACCTGGCCTTCCGGATCCATTCCGACATCGGCGAGGGGTACCTCCACGCGGTCGACGCGCGGTCCGGCCGGGACGTCGGCGAAGACTACGAGCTCGCCGAGGGCGACGTGATCAAGATCGTCTCGACCGCGAAGTGAGGGGGGATCCGATCGACGCACCCCGATTTGATCCCATGACCGAAGCCGACGCCACTGAAACGGACGACGGCCGGCGCGTCCCCGTCGAGGACCTCCGCCCGACACAGTTGTACCTCAGTGCCGCGAAACTCGCGTCGGTGCTCGAGGAGTTCGCGGCGGACGATCCGGGTCCATTGTCCGCGTTCGAGCACGAGGACGAGTGGTACCTCTCGGACGGCCACACCCGGGCGTTCGCGGCCTATCTCGGCGGGGCCGAATCCGTCCGGATCGAACGCGATCACGAGGTCCGCGAGGCGTACGACTTCGACCTGTACCTGACGTGTATCGACTGGTGTCGCGAGGAGAACGTCCGGTCCGTTCCGGACCTGGCCGGTCGCGTGTTGGACCACGAAACGTTCGAGGAGCAGTGGATCGAGCGGTGTCATCGTGCCGCCGGGGACGGGGAGTAGATTTCCCCACGTGACGGTTCACCACAGCCCGGCCAGCGGCCGCCAGTGAACGGCCACGAGCAACACCGCCAGGAAGACGTACGCCCCGCGGACGAGTAGCATCGTCGCGATCGTCGGATCGCCCCGACGGGCGATGGCGGCGACGGCGCCGAACGCCACCGCGGCGAGGACGGCCGTCGGCGGGAACGGGCCGAGGACCGCGAGGGCGACGACGAGCAGGAGTCCGGCGGCGACCATCCCGTCGGCGAACCGCCGCGCCCGGGCCGGCCCGAGCACGACGGCGACGGTCCGCTTCTCGATGCCCAGGTCGTACTCGTAGTCCTGGGCGTCGTCGACGACCTTCACGCCCGAGAGGACGACGAGGAACACCGCCGCGAAGGCGACCGCGATCCCGGAGACCGCCCCAGCCTGAGCTGCGAAGCCGCCGGCGATCGCGAGGGCGATCCCGAGCGGGTATCCCGTCGTCGCGGTGACGGGGTTCGTGTCGAGTTGCGGCGCGTGGAAGTAACCGAGGAACCAGGTGGGGAGGGCGAGCAGCGCCCCCACCGGCCCCGCCAGGAGGAACAGCCCCAGGACGCTCGCCGCGAAGAGCGTCGTCGATCCGCCGAGCGCGATCCGGCACCCCCGTTCGGTCATCGGGTGATCGTCGTCCTCGTCGCGCACGTGGAAGTCCACGTAGCCGTCCTTGACGTGGGCGGTGTAGACCGCGGCGAAGATGGCGGTAGCGTGGAGGGCGGCCGGAGCGAGGTCGGGGGCGCCGGCCAGGACCGCGCCGAACAGCGAACTGGCCACTGGGGGGAGCATGAACACCGGGTGGACCTGTGAGCCGAGGGCTCGAAGGTCGGCGTCGATTCCACCGTCGTGACGGGCGATCGCAGTCATTGGCCCGGTCCTCCCGCGGGCAAGGAACTCGTCGCCAACGGTGCGTCCGGGCGGTCGTCGATTGTCCCCGATCGTGCCGGACGCGACATGTGAGGCTTCCAAGTGCTCCAGCGGTAAAAACCCGTCAGCAAGTGCGAGTGTCGACGCAGTTACTCCGGCAGTCGAACCATCCCGTCGGGGTGGATGCCGACGTCGATCCGGCCGACCTCTTCGAGGCTCCCCAGGTCGAGCACGGACACGTCGTTGGTCTTGTTGTTCGCGACGTAGGCCGTCTCGCCGGCCGCGTCGACGACGGTGCCGCCGGGCCAGACGCCGACCGGGATCCGGGCGATTTCCCAGGGCGTCACCTCCCCGCCGCGCTCGAACGCGGTGTCGATCACCGAGACGTCGTTCGACTCGCGGTTCGGGACGAGCGCGTACTGGCCGTCGGGCGAGAAGACCACGCGGATCGGGGTCGTCCCGAGGCGGAGTTCGGCCACCTCCTCGTGGCCGGCGGTCGAGAGCACCGACAGCGTGTCGTCGTCCTGGTTGGCGACGTAGAGGTGCCCGCCGTCGGGGTGAACGCCGATCCCCTCCGGCCGTTCGCCGACCTCGACGTGGGTCTCGATCTCGCGGCTCTCGGCGTCGACGACCGAGACGGTGTCCTCGTCTTTGTTGAGGACGAGCAGGCGCGTCATGGGGTGTGATGGCACACCTGGCAACCTAATCCTTGGTTTCCCGGCGATATCGTGGAGTGCGATGCGACGAGGGCAGGACGGCCCGCCGGTGGGGGGGAACGCCTAAGGGTCGCTGACGGTTACTATCCGTGTGGATCGAAAAGCCGCCTGGATCCTCGCCGCCGCGCTCCTCACGATCGCGGCCATCACGCTCTCGGCCGCGACGCTGGACTCGACGACCGGGAGCTCCGGGGTCGGCCTCGGGGGTTCCGGCGACGGGAGCGAAAGCGAGGATCCGGATCGGGACCCCTCGGAAATCGGTAGCGGGTCCGACAGTTCCGGGATCGGGCAGGGGCCGGGGTTCCCGCTCGAATTCCAGTTGCCGTGTTTCCGGCTTCTCGTGGAACCGCTGGTCATCGTGGGGTTTCTGGCAACCTTGTTCGCCATCGGGGCCGTCGCGACCTGGCGTACCAACCTGGGCGTCGGCGCCGCGATCGTGATACTCGTCCTGTTCGTCACGCTTCCGATCTACATCTTCCTGACGGCGTGCGTGACGCTGGAGGCCGACCGGGAGTTGCTGCCGTTCGGTGGCGGGGTCGGCGGCGAAGGGGAAGGGGGCGGCCTGAGCTTCCCCGCGGTCACCGATTCCGTCACGAACCCGGCCGTTCCGGAGGTGCTCGTGTTGGCGGTGGGCGTGATCCTGGTCGTCACCCTGGTCACGTGGTGGCTGACCGGCGACCGGGACCTTCCAGGGTCGTCCGAGACGAAGACACCCGAGCCGACGCCGTCACCCGAAGCCGACGTCGAGGCGGTCGGACGCGCGGCCGGGCGGGCCGCGGATCGCCTCGAAACGGGCGACGAGTTCGAGAACGACGTCTACCGGGCCTGGGCGGAGATGACGACGGAACTCGAGGTCGAGCACCCGCGATCGAGCACGCCGTCCGAGTTCGCGATGGCCGCGGTCGAGGCCGGCATGAACCGTAACGACGTCGATCGACTGACGAACCTGTTCGAGGCGGTCCGGTACGGCGGGTTCGACCCGACCTCGGCACGCGAACGCGAGGCGATCGAGACCCTCCGGCGCATCGAGGACCAGTACGCTGGCGTGGACGCCGAAGGGGCGTGATCGCCGCCCTGACGGGCCACGAGCGTCGGGCCGGGTTCGTTCCCGCTCGAGACGATCGACGTGGGTTCCGATCCCTACCGACGACGAACAACGGGGCCGGGCGGTCGATCGAGTCCTATCGCATCTCGGCGTAGGTCCGATCCAGGATCTCGAGCGCTTCCTTGATGTTCTCGATGTCGGCGGCGTAGGAGATGCGTGCGTAGCCCTCGCCGTGCTCGCCGAAGGCCTCTCCGGGGACGATGGCGACCCCGTTCTCGATCACGCGGTCGACGAACCCGTCGGGAACTTTCGGCATGACGTAGAACGCGCCCTCCGGAGTGGGCGTCTCGAGACCGATGTCCTCGAGGCCATCCAGCAGCACGTCGCGGCGCTCCTCGAAGGCGGCGACCATCTCGTCGACGGGATCCTGCGGGCCGGTGAGTGCGGCCTCGGCGGCGTACTGCGCCGGCGCGCTCGCGCAGGCCTGCACGTACTGGTGGACCCGGAGCATGCGCTCGATCCGCCGGTTCGAGGCGACGACCCAGCCCAGGCGCCACCCGGTCATCGAGTATGTCTTGGAGGTCGCGTTGACCAGCGCGACGTTGTCGGACTCGGCGAACTCCATGGGCGAGCGGTGCTCGCCCTCGAAGAGTATCTGCTCGTACACCTCGTCGCTGATGCACAGGACGTCGTGCTCGTCGGCGATGCGGGCGAACTCGCGCATGTCCTCGACGGACTGGACCGCGCCGGTCGGGTTCGCGGGGCTGTTGACGATGAACGCGGCGGTGTCGTCGGTGATCGCCTCTTCGACGGCCGCGGGGTCGAGGGTGAGGTCTTCGCGGAGCGGGACGGGCTTGGGCTCGCCGCCGGCGACGTGGGCCAGGTTCTGGTAGGAGACGAACCCCGGATCGGGGATGATGACCTCCTCGCCCTCGTTCACGTGGGCCTCCATCGCTATGTGGAGTGCCTCGCTCCCGCCCGCGGTGACGATGACGTCCTCGGGATCGACGTCGAGGTCGTGATCCCGGGCGTGTTTCTCGGCGATGGCCTCACGGAGCGGGCGGATCCCCTTGTTCGACGTGTAGGCGTCGGCGTTCCCGGCGCGGATGGCCTCGGCGGCCGCCTCGCGGGCGTGTTCCGGCGCCGGGAAGTCCGGCTGTCCGATGCCGAGGTTGATGTCGTCCTCGCCGGTCGCCTCGAACACCTCGCGGATGCCGCTGATCGACACGCGTTCGACCCGATCTGAGAATCCCGTCATATTCGAACCCGCGTCGGCCGCGAGGATAATTCTTGCTTGTTAATCGTTATCTTTCGCCACGAGACGTTCCGACACCGCAGGGGACCGCAAAACGACCCCTCGACCGTCCGTCGTCGCTCCCGTTCCGTCCGGCCCTCTCGACGGGGTCCTTTTGTCGCTCGCGGTCCCAGCCACGAACGTGCTGACCAAGGACCTCCTCCGCGTGTCCCGGCGCGGCGGCGGCTATCGCCCGCAGTTCGCGACGCGGGAGCACCGGCCGCTCGCGGCACGGGTCATCGGGACGTTCCAGGGCCACGTCGGGGAGCGACGGGAGCGGCTGGATGCGGCCCTGGAGGAGCTGGAGGCGGACGCCCCGGACTACAAGCTCGTTCGCGGGGTCGCGAAACTCCTCGAACGGGAGGCGACGTTCGAGACGCGAGCTCCCGTGGCGCCGGAGCGCGCTCGTCGCGCGGCGTTCGGGGCGGCCGAGGCAGCCGGCGTCGTGACCGAGGCCGACCGCGAACGGGCGCTGGAGCGGGCGGCATCGGACCTGGGCGGGGACGTGACCGCCGACGAGGTCGCCGACTCGCTGTACGCCGACCTCGAGGAACGCCAGGTGCTGACGGCCTTCGATCCGCGGTGGGGGCCGGACGAGTTGCTCGCGCAGTACGACCTGTCGCTGGCCCAGACCGCCCTGTTCGACGCGACCGAGGTCAGGGTCCGGTCCTCGGATCCGAAGGGGCTCGTCTCGGCGGTCAAGCGCCTCCGGCTGATGTACGAGGTCCGCCGGACGGACGACGGCCGGGAGGTCGTCGTCACCGGCCCGGACGCGCTGTTCCGCCGCTCCCGGCGGTACGGCACGCGGTTCGCCAGGCTGCTCCGGTCGATCGCGACGGCCGAGGAGTGGCGACTCACGGCGACGGTCGACGACCGTGGCACCGAACGAACCCTCGAACTGTCCCACGAGGACCCCGTGACCGTCCCGGGGACCGAGCCAGTCGCGGAGATGACCTTCGATAGCGACGTCGAGGCGGACTTCGCCCGTCGGTTCTCGGCGCTGGACCTGGAGTGGGCACTCGTCCGCGAGCCGGAACCCCTCGCGGCCGGATCGCGGGTGATGATCCCCGACTTCGCGTTCGACTGGCCACACGGGGATTTCCGTGTCTACTTCGAGATCATGGGCTTCTGGACGCCCGAGTACGTCGAGAAGAAGCTCTCGCAACTCGAAACCGTCGAGGACGTGGAACTGCTCGTCGCGGTCGACGAGAGCCTGGGGGTGGGCGACGAAATCGCGGCCCGCGATCACCGCGCGGTTCCCTACACCGAGGGCGTCCAGGTCAAGGACGTCCGGGCCGCCCTCCGGCGGTACGAGGACGATCTGGTAGCCGAGAGCGCGGCCGACCTCCCGGACGAACTCCGTCCGGACGAGGACGTGATCGCCCTGGCCACCCTGGCCGACCGTCACGGCACGAGCGAGGACGCGCTCGACGGGAAGCGGTTTCCGGAGCACGAAGTCGTCGGCCGGACGCTGGTGCGGCCGGCGGTCATCGACGCGCTGCGGGACGAACTCGAGGACGGGATGGCGTACGCCGAGGCCGAAGCGATCCTCGACGAGCACGGGATCGACGACGCGAGCGCCCTCTTTTCGCGGATCGGCTATCGGGTCGAATGGGACGGGCTGGGCGGCGGCCGACTGGTCGAACGCGGGTAACGCCGAACCGGGACGGGTGTATCGTCGCACCTGGAAGCGGGGCGCGACGGGGGATTACTTCGGCGTCACCTCGAAGGTCCCCTCCTCGGAGCGCAGCCACCGAACGGCGGCCAGGGTGACCGGGATCGACCACAACGCGGCGTACACGACCTGCATGATCGGGTTCGAGACGACGTGATACCGGAGCTTCTGGCGCCACCCGTCCAGGGGAACCGCCTGAGCGGTCGCCTCGTAGCCCCGGACGGTGTAGTAGATCCAATTCGCCAAGTTGAACACGAAGAGCAGTTCCAGCGCCCACCAGAAGTTCGGGCCGTTCCCCGCCAGAACGAACGCGATCACCAGCGCGCCGCTGGGGAGCCCGACGACGTTGAGGAGCGAGATCGTCTGATTGCTCAGGGTAAAACTCGCGAAGTGGAGCCGGTCGACGAGCGTCAGGTCCGGCGACAGGAGCGTTCGGTAGGGGCCGGTCACCCACCGGGTCTTCTGTTTCGTCCACTCGTCGAACGACGCGGGACAGAGGTCCTGGACGTAGCGGTCGATCACGCCCAGCGTGTAATCCGCGCCGGAGGCGGCGATCCCGAGCGCCATGTCCTCGGTGATCGACCCGTCCTCCCACCC
>JBLGCL010000099.1:0-10165 GCA_047617305.1 Natronomonas sp. | reverse complement strand
CTACTGATGTAAGCGTTAGCTCTGAAAAGTATGTAAACACCGTTCGGTGTGATCGTAACGTTAGAACCGAATTGGCTGTAGAAAGATGGGACGAATCCCTGGCAGTTGATTTACACCCCCAGCACGAAATCCGTCTCCTCGATTGGGGTTGCACCACGCTCGACGGCATCTTTGAACGCCAGCTCGTCTTTCATGAGGAAGAATAGGTGGCCCCGACGTTCCCAGTTGAGTACCGATTGCTTGAGGATCTCTGCGTGCTCGGTGTACTGTTCTTTGACGACGCAGTACGGTTCGAGATCCTCGACGACGACCGGGTCATAGTACTCGTCTTCGAGTTGGGCGCTTACAATATCGAAGTCATCTGCTGGAACCTCGAACCGGTACTCGTCCTCGTTGTAGTACTCCCGGAGTGAGTCAAAGACGTCCTCGCGTTCGAAATAGTGCGAGAAGAGGTACTCGTCGTCGGTGCGGAAGATCGTGATCCGCTCGGGATCGACGTCGAACGTGGACATGGATACATCCGCGGGGATGGCATTCGACCCGCGATCGCTGCCAGCAATTTAGTTTCCTGTTCACATATAGCATAGCCAACCGGACCGAAAGTAATCCGCAGAGAGACTTAGGAGGTGAACGATCAGGAAACTAAAGGCTCACAATAGTCGAATTCCGCCTTCGAAGACGAGCTCTCAACGGTGTGTCGTAAGACCGGCCAACCGTACTGTGATTCCGAGAGTAGATAATCCAACGGAAGAATGCTGGAAACGCCGACTCGCTCGCACCATATCGATTCTTGTTTCACTTTCACCGAGCCAGGGGGAGACCTTTGAGTCTCGGTCTCCTATCGCATCATGGGAGTCCTGGGAATCTGGTCACACGCTCCATGGCTCCCGTCTTCCCTTTCGATAGTGGTGAGTTGACGAGAATTGCTAAAGTTCTGATCACATTCACTTCCAAGGTCGGCCTCTTGGTCCGAATATCGAAACTGCAGACGTTGCTCGCGCCCGGATCGCGGAATACGAACAGAACTCACCATTGACAGAACTCACGCCCAAAATTCCTGGATCTCCCCGGTGACCGCAACCATTATGTTGATAGAATATCAATTAAATCTCAGCGAATCGCATGACACCGGCGATCCCCGTCACGAACCGTGATGAAATCAAATCGTGGGAACGGGTGTTCTTTTATAAACGCCGGACCGCCGTCTGCCAAATGTTGCCCGTCACGCAGAATGATGGGCGCTGCAGGATTTGAACCCGCGACCTTTTGGTCCGAAGCCAAACGCTCTGTCCAAGCTGAGCTAAGCGCCCTGCATTCCTCAGTCGGATGCACTTCGATTTAAACCCCGTGGTTTCGACGGCGGGCGATCCGGGGGGTTTTTACCCACCGACCGGGACACCCGACCGTATGGAGGTGTCGGAGCGAGTCCGCGGGCTGGTGGAGCTGACCCGGCTGGGGAACGCCGTCGGGGCCGGCGTCTTGACCTTCATCGGGGCGTTCGTGGCGATCGGCCTCCCGGCCGGCCCCGACCGCGTTCACGTCGGTGTGGCGATCGGTGCGACGGTCATCGCGACCGGCGCCGGGAACGCCATCAACGACTACTTCGATCGCGAGATCGACGCCATCAACGCGCCCGATCGGCCGATCCCGCGCGGCGCGGTGACCCCCCGGAGCGCGCTCGCCTTCAGCGTCGTCCTCTTCGGCGGGGCGATCGGGCTTGCACTGACGCTTCCGTCCCTGGCGATCCTCATCGCGGTGATCAACCTCGCGGCGCTCGTGACCTACACCGAGGTCTTCAAGGGACTACCCGGCGCCGGGAACGTCGTCGTGGGCTATCTCGGCGGGAGCACGTTCCTGTTCGGTGCGGCGTCGGTCGAAAGGTTATCGACGACCGCGATCGTCCTCTTCCTGCTCGCCGCCGTCTCGACGGTCACCCGGGAGATCATCAAGGACGTCGAGGACATCGAGGGCGACCGCGAGGAGGGACTCCGGACGTTACCGATCGCGATCGGCGAACGGCGAGCCCTCGCGATCGGGGGCGCGTTGCTGGTGGCCGCCGTCGTCGCCAGCCCCCTCCCATGGATCCTGGGCACGCTCGGCGTAGCGTACCTCGCCCTCGTGGTTCCGGCCGACGGGATCATGCTATACGCGCTGGCCGAGAGCTTCGAGGACCCGACCGATGGCCAGAAACACATAAAAATCGGGATGTTTCTCGCGGCGGCGTCGTTCGTCGTCGGCCGTTCGCTCCTCCTGTTGTGACGCAGTCGACGGATCGCGTACCGAACGGAGAGTTCGAGGATCCTATCACTGTAATCAAAAGGACTTATACGTATTGGCACTTCATACGAATAGACGAGGGAATGAGGACCAACCTTGTCCCAACCGGAGGACACTCGGTCTCGCAGGAGGGCCTAAATGTACGATCTCGGTGACGTCGTTCCGGACGCCGAACTGGACCCGGGGACGAACATCCTGATTTCGGGCCCGCCGATGACTGGCAAGCGGCGCGTCGCCTTCGAGATCCTGGCGAGCGGCACGGATCGGAGCGAGGGGGTCATCGTCGTGACGACGAAGGACGGTGCCCGACGGGTCCTCTCCGAATACGGGGAGTTCGTCCCGAACCCCGACGACGCCGACGTGGGCGTCGTGGATTGCGTGACCAAGCAACAGGGCGGGAACAACGTCGAGGACGACCGCCGGGTGAAATACGCCTCGTCGCCCGTCGACATGACCGGCATCGGGATCAAACTCTCGGAGTTCCTCGAGGAGTTCTACGAGGTCAGGGAGCACCGGCGGAACCGCATTCTCCTCCACTCGGTGTCGACGTTGCTGATGTATTCGGACCTCCAGACCGTGTTCAGGTTCCTGCACGTGTTCACCGGCCGCGTCCAGAGCGCGGACGGGCTGGGGTTGTACGTCATCGACTCCACCACCCACGACGACCGGACGATGAACACCCTCAAGCAACTGTTCGACGGCATCATCAACGTCGAAGAGGGGGACGACGAACCGACCGTCTCGTCGATGGGGATCCCGACGCGCGCCGACTGACCGCCTTCCCGCCGCGTCCGACTACCCTTTTCCGCCTCCGGACCCACGACCTCCCTATGCCCGTTACGAGCGACGAAGTGATCCGGACGATCCTGACGGAGGCCGAGACGATAGCGGTCGTCGGCTGCTCGGGGACGCCCGGGAAGGCCGCCCACGACGTCCCGCGCTACATGATGGAGCGCGGGTACGAGGTCGTGCCAATCAATCCGACCCGGGACGAGGTGCTCGGCCACCCGGCGGCCGACTCCCTGTCGGCGGTCGAACGCGAAATCGACGTCGTCAACGTCTTTCGCCCGAGCGGCGAGGTGGCCGGCATCGTCGACGAGACGTTCGCTCGGGCGGACGAACCGGTCGTCTGGACCCAGCTCGGGATCCGCGACCGCGAGGCGACCGATCGCGCCGAGGCGGCCGGGCTGACCGTCGTCGAGGACCGCTGTATCAAGGTGGAACACTCCAAGCTGCTCGAATAGACCACGGAGAAACTCGACATCGGAACGACCGGCCGTAGGTATTCCACATCGTGGCAACCGGCGTGCCGCGGGCCGTCGAAAGAGAGCGGCCCCCGGAAGGCGACCGGTCCGACCGTTCAGACGACCTTCTCCGCCTCGGCGCTGATGAGGGCGGCGTCGTCGTCGGCGTACTCCTCGAGGTGGTCCAGCGCCCGTTCGGTGCCGATCTGGCGGAGCGCCCAGGCGGCGCTCGCCCGGACGTTGTCCGGTTCGTCGGCGTCGCCGAGCAGGTCGGCGAGCGGCTCAATGGCCCGCGTGTCCCCGATCAACCCGAGGGTGCGGGCGGCGTTGCTCCGGACGGTTTCGGACTCGGCGACCAGCTGGTTCGCGATGGACTGGACGGCCTCCTCGCTCCCGATCTCGCCCAGTGCCCGGAGCGAGACCTGCTGTAGTTGCCGGTTGTCGCTGTCGACGTAATCGACGAGCGTGTCCACGGCCTCCTCGCTCCCGATCTTGCCGAGGACCTCGATCGCCCCGAGGTCGCGCCGCCCCGCACGCTGGAGCATCGGGTCGAGCGCCTCCTCGGGTCCCATCCGCTTCAGGGCCTCGATGCAGTGTTCCTCCATGAAGTCCGACCCCATCAGCTCCAGGGCGATCAGGATCTTGTCCGGGCGGTCCTCCTTCTCGAACACCTTGATCGCGTGCCACTCGGGCGGGAAGTCCTTGCGGTGGTCGAGCACGTCGTAGAACCCGTACCGATCGAGGCGCTCCCGCACCTCGAGGTCGGTCCACTCCGACGCGTCCCAGATCCCGTCTGACAGGTCGTCGGTCGCCTCGAGGAGCGAGGCGATCGTCTCCGCGTCGTCGTCCGGATCGAGGCCGGCCTCGGTGACCGCGTCGCCTGCGTCGTCCAGGGGCTCGGTCAGGCCGTCGAGGTCCGCACCGTCGACGGACGGGTCGTCCTGGTCGGTCCCGTAGTCGGCCGACGGCGCCGGGAGGTCGACGTCGATCGTCCCCTCGACGGCCGACAGGAACTCGGCGACGGCGTCCTCGAGCGCGTCGGCGCCTTCCGGCGCCCACTCGGTGTCCGCGATCGTGGACCGCTCGTCGTCGACGGCGTCGGCGACGTCCTCGGCGTACGGGCCGCGCTGGTCCTCGAGCGCGTCGCGGAGGTCGTCCGCCGCCGACTCGAGTTCCTCGGCCGGCGGCGTCTCGTCCTCGTCCTCCGGTTCGGGGAGGTCCGCCGCCTCGACGTCCGCCTCGAGGTCCTCGATCCCGGCCTCGACCTCGTCGAGGTCGGACTCGGTCTCGGCGTCGTCGAGGCGCGACTCGAGCTCCTCGAGTCGATCGCGGAGGGAACCGACCGTCGGATCCCCGTCGTCGCCCGGCTCGTCCGGGGCCGTCTCTTCGGGCTGTTCCTCGCCCGCCCCCTCCTCTGATTGCGGTTCGTCGGCCGACTCGTCCCCGTTCGGCTCGGACTCGTCGTCGCTCACGGGTCGATCACCCCGGTCGCTCGGATCGCGTCGGCCGACGGTGTCGGGACTTTCATGTAGCCAACCTGCATCCCGTCCGTCCTAAGCGTTTTCCTTTCCCCCATCGTCGCCGGAACCGAACAACCGCAGGAGGAGCCACTCGCCCCGCCAGTAGAGCCACGGGCCCAACAGCAGGTACGCGACGCCCAGCGTGAGAAGGGCGTACGGGAAGGTCCGGTCGAGGACGTAGGGAAACGCGACCGCCAGGGCGTGAACGACCCCCATGAGGAAGGCGTCCCGGGCCAGCAGGTCCGGGTACCGGATCGTCGACACCATCAGATAGACGAACGCCCAGATCGCCCCGACCAGAAGGGCCGGGGCCGTGACGCCGGCCAGGACCGCCGACATGAGGATCGTCGCCGCGAGCGTGGTCTGCACGCCCTCCGTGTACTCGTCGGCGGCGTCGAAAGCGGTGTACAGGCCCAGGCGGGTGACGGCCATGGCCACGAACAGCGCACACCCACCGAGCGCGAGCGCCGTCCGCGGCGTCGGGGCCGTCACCGACAACGGCCAGCCCTTCCGGGCGACGACGAACACGATCGTCGCCGGGGCGACCGCGAAGGAGGCGACGTCCGCGAGCGAGTCGAGGTACTCCCCGGCCGGGGACCCGCCGGCCGCCCGCGCCACGACGCCGTCCAGGCCGTCGGCGATCGCGGCGAGAAGCACCAGCCGTGCCGCGAGCTCGACGTCCGAAAACGCGACCACGACCGCTAGGAACCCGATCCCGGCGTTCGCCAGCGTGATCGCGTCGGCGGGACCGAGCCGCCCGACGAACCGCGGCTTCATATGGCCCCGGTCGCGCACCCGCACCTTACGCTTTTATACTCGGCCGCGAGGCTTCCGGGGCTGCGGGCGGGAGAACGCTCGAGACCGCTCGAAATCCCTCGAAAACGCCGAATTCAGCCCTCGTCTTCGACTTCGACGGCGGCCTCCTCCTCGGCGGCGACCTCCTCGGGGTGGGCCTCCATCGTCGCCTTCTGGATCTCGACGCGGCGCAGCGGGTAGATCGTCTTGGCCTCGTTGTAGATGGCCGAGGAGAGCCGGCCCTGGACGATGCTGTCGACGTACTCCTCGAAGGTCCGGTCGCGCGCGGACTCCTCGACGAGGTCGATCATCGTCCGGCGGATGGCGCGCTCCTGGCTGTGGTCGGCCTTCTTCGTCGTGAACGCCACCGGCTGGACCTGCATCCGGTAGTCGTCCGCCGTCAGGACCGTCACATAGGCCTCGATCTTCGAGGCGCCGCGGCGCACCAGGCTCCGCAGGTAGTCGCGGCTGAGTTCGTGCTTGATGAACTCCGTGTAGGCCGTGTCGCTACCCACGTCCTGCACCTTGAACGTCAGCTTGGTGTTGTTCTCCGAGGCGTCCCGCTGGAGGTCACCCAGGGTCGTTTCGATCGTTCGATCCAGTACCTTCTCCGGTTCGTCGGCGGGGGTCTCGCCGAGTTCGGCCCGGTCGAACTGCTCCGGGGCGAGCACGGTGTACCACCGCTTCTCCTGTTTCGCTCTGGAAACGCTTCGTTCGCTCATAGGTCGGTAGTGGTGTCTGTGTTGGTGTCGGAATCGGTTATCAGCTGTGCCACTCGTGAAGCGACGTCGACGTTGACCACGTAGTCGTCGGCCGTGGACCCGAGGCCGCCGGTCGTCTCGCGTTCGATCGTCGTGACGACCGCGTCGTCCTCGACCCGCGTCTCCATCTCATCGGTGTTGTCCGGCGCGACCGCGTTCGCGATGGTGGCCGGGCGATCGTGGGTCGTTCGGACGGTAACTCGGCGGGCCGTCGCGTCGGTCTCGCTCCCTCGGGTCATAGTGCCTCCCTTATCGCCGTGACGAGGTCCGTGACGTCCGTCTCCGGGTCGAACGCGATCCGTGCGCGGCGACCGGCACCGCCCGCGCGGCCGTCGACCGCCTCTGCGGCGGCCCTCGCGACGGGGCCGAGTTCCCGGTCCCCGGGGCCTGCGAGCGTCGCCTCGCCGTCCCCGACGGCCAGCGCGACCGGCTCCGGTGACCGGTAGTCCCGGAGCAGGCGAGCGGCCGTCGCGGTCGACCAGTCGTCGTGGCGGGCGACGAAAACGCCGTCGTACCGGCCGGTGTGCGCCGATCGGAGGCCGTCGTGGACCCGGCGGGCGTGGTCGCGCCACTCGTCGAGTGCCGCCCCGCGCACCTCGTTGCCCAGCGCCAGCGCCACGCCGATCCCCGGCGCGGTCGCCGCCAGCGCGTCGAGCACGTCGACGTAGCCGCCGAGCGTCTCGAAGGGGCCGGCGGGCGTCGCGGACGGGTGCAGGAACCGCTCGACGGCCGTCGCGGCCCGGGCCGGTGCGCCCTCGGTCGCCTCGACCGCGACGAGCGACGCGACCCGTCGCCGGGCTGACGCGTCGAGTTCGGACGGGAGCGAAAGGTCGGCCAGCGCGGCGCCGGCCGCGCTCTCGTCGCCCGAGAACGCCGCGTGGACGAGCGTCGAGTGGGCGAGCCCGTCGGCGAGGTCCGCGGTCGGGACGGCGATGCCGGGGCGCCGTTCGAGGTCCGCTGCCTCGAGAAGGGGCGCGGTCCCGTCGGCGCCGGGCGTGACGCCGGCCGCGACCGCTCCCGCGAGCGCCAGCGTCGGTTCCGGTTCGCCACCGATCTCCCGGGCAATCTGCCAGGCTGCAACGGTGGTCGGGGTCTCCGGGGGGTCGACGACGGCGTCGGCGTCCCCGTTCTCCAGCCCCAGGGCGACGACGCACTCGTCGGGCCCGTCGGTCCGCCAGGCGCGGTCGTCCGGCATCGCGACGGTCCGCACCTGGAAGGGCACGTCGTGATCGTCGAGCGCGGCCGCGAGGACGCCGCCCGCGGCGAGCGCGTCGCCATCGGCGCTCGCGACCACCCGCACGAAGCGGGCTTCCGAGAGGGCCGCGGCGACGTCGCCGACCGCGGTTGCGACCGATTCGGTTCGACCCGTCGTGGACATCGATAGTTATTCCAGGAGTTCCTTGGCGGCGTCGTAGGAGTACGTGAAGTCCTCGTCGAGTTCGTCGCCCCGGTAGTAGTCCACCAGTCGGCGCACCTTCGACTCCGTGTTCTGCAGGGCGCGCTTGTTCTGGGCGTCGAGCGGGTTCTCGTCCATGTGTTCCCGGAGGCGCACGGCCCGCTCCATGAGGTTCCGGAGGTCCTCCGGAATCTCGGGGTCGGCGTCGTGCGCCTCGAGAATCTCGGTGACCTTCTTGCCGGTCGCCAGCTTGACGTCGGGGACCGGGGTCCCCTTGACGCCCTCGTCGCGCAGCTTCAGCCCGATCTCGCTCGGGTCGTGGCCCTGTTCGGCCAGCTCGACGACGCGCTCTTCGACGTCTTCAGGGTCGACATCGCTCCACTCGGGGGGTTCGTCCGTCACGGGTTTGTCCGAGTCGGACTTGCCGCGACGGCGGGTGTGCATTCGTGCCATGGTTGAGGATAGGAACAGCGAGGCCGCAGACGAGGGTCCTGGCAGCTGGCGCTGCCGGGTGCACGTCCGCAATCCCAAGCCGCCAGAAACGACGGCAGGTCGGATTTGCGGCTGTGCTGTTCCCACCGAACGTACGCTCGGTCGCGGACAAAAGGGTTTCCAATCGTTTCCCGGAGCCCGGCGGTGGCGGATCGGAGTCGCCGGCCGGTTCGTCGGTGCTGTACCCGGCGGTTTTTGCCTCCCGAGCCGTAACGGCGGGCGATGGACCGTTCGTCGCGTCGGGACTTCCTCCGGGCCGGGGCCGCGGTAGCCACGATGGGGACCGTCGGGGTCGGGAGTCTCTCGGGTTGTCTCGGCGTGTTGATCGGCGGCGGGACCGAACGGTCGGCCCTTGACGTCGTGACACGCTGGTGGGCGGTCCCGAGCCAGTTGACCGAGACGGCCGACCGGTCACCCGCCCGATACGTCAGGTGCGTCAGTCCGTCGGCCGTGGCCGAGGCCAACGACAGGGTATCGGGCGATCTCCTCCGTCGGGGCGCCCGCCGGTTCGAGACGCAGTTCCGGCCGTTCGACGTCACCTACAGGGAGGTCGCGTTCCGTTTCAGACCCGGCGACTGGGAACTGCTTGAGGTCGGCCACGATCGCGGGCGGGCCGCTAACGCCCTCCGCGCGAACGGGTTCCGGAAGGCGACCGAACACCGCGGGTTCGCCGTCTTCGCCGAGTCGGATCGGCCGGACTCAGGAGGCGGCGACGCCGACCAGGGCCGACTCTACGCGTTCGACGGGTCGATCGTGCTGACGACCCGTCGGGGGCTATGGCCACCCGACGGAGGCGTTCGGGCGATCACCGGCCTCATCGACGCCGGCCAGGGGAAGCTGGATCGAGTTCCGGAGACCGACGACACCGTCGGCGGTCTGCTGTCGGCGGCCCGCCACGGCGATTTCGCCTTCGTCGACCGGAAGGACCGGGTCGCTGCCGACGAGGCCGACCCGGAGTTCGGGCGGTTCGAGGGACAGATCGGATCATGTTCGGCCGGCGAGTTCGGCACCGACGCCCTCCATTTCCAATCCCTTACGCTGTTTTCGGATTCGAGCGCCGTGGATATCGAGGCCGTCAGGCAATACGTCCGGACCCTCGAGGACGAGGACCGGGGCGTCTTCGGCACCACCGAAACCTCGGTCGACCGCCGCGGCCGACTGATCGAGATCACGTTCGTCGTGTCGCTCGAGTCGCTGGTCGACTGACCGACGGCCCCTCGACGGGCGACCTGCCCCTGAAGCACTGGGCGTGTGCGAAACCGACACGCAGTCCCGCGGTATCGAGAGTTTTATCAAGGGTCACCGGGTAGGTATGGCTGCGCTCGCGGGCTCGTAGATCAGCGGTAGATCACTCCCTTGGCATGGGAGAGGCCCCGGGTTCAAATCCCGGCGAGTCCACTCGGTTTCCTCCGTCGTGGTCAGGGTTCTAGACCGCAAGGTACGGACGTTGAGACGGACGGATCCGGCACTTTGTGGCTAACAACCACTCCCCTGCAAAAAAGGAGTTCAACAGTATTCCAAACGCGGGTTACCGCCCGCAGGTCACGAATCCAGGGAACGGAGGAGGTCGGCTCGATCATCCTCGTGAATGATTCCGACGACGCTCTACCCATCTGGGAGTTCTGCGGGTGTGAGATCGACCGTCCCGGTAACGGGGCCGGGAGTTTCGATCGGCAGACC
>JBLGCL010000098.1:0-10202 GCA_047617305.1 Natronomonas sp. | reverse complement strand
TCGTGCTCCACGACGCGACCGTCGATCGGGTGACGGACGGGGAGGGCAGGGTCGCCGATCTCCCGCTCCCGGCGCTCCGGAGCTTCGTCGTCCTCGGATCGGACGAGTCAATTCCGACGCTCCCGGACGTTTTCGACGTCGTCCCGTCCGACGTCACCCTCCACGTCGAACTGAAGGAGGCCGGGCCGATTTCCGAGGTCGTAGCGCTGGCCGACGACCGCCCGCACGACGTGGTCGTCTCGTCGTTCGATCCCGACCACCTCGCCCGCGTCCGCGACCTGGACGGTCCGCCGACCGCGCTCCTGTTCGCGGATGACCCCGACCGCAACCTCTTGCTCGCGACCGATCCGGGCCCTTCGTCCGTCCATCCGCACGCGTCGCTCTGCCTCGGCACCGACCTGATCGAGCGGGCCCACGAGGCCGGGCTCCGGGTAAACGCGTGGACGCTCGGGCCGCCGGGGAGCGACGGGACGTGGACGGTCACGGATCCGGACGCGCCGAACCGCCTCCGGGAACGCGGCATCGACGGCCTGATCGCGGACGCGCCGGTGTGACCGCTTCAAGCGACCGACGGTCGAGCCGGCGGAATCCGCGCCGCTTATGCCGCCGGCTGTCGGCTCCTTGGGTATGGACGACCAGGAACTCGTGGACGCGTTGCGGGCCGCCGACGCCGTCCGTTTCGGGGAGTTCGAACTGTCCCACGGCGGCACCAGCGACTACTACGTCGACAAGTACCGGTTCGAGACCGACCCGCGGTGCCTGCGCCTCGTCGCCGAGGCGTTCGCGGAGCGAGTCGACCCGGACCAGAAGCTCGCGGGCGTCGCGCTCGGGGCCGTCCCGCTCGTCGCGGCGACCTCCGTCGTCGGCGGACACCCCTACGTCGTCGCCCGGAAGAAACAGAAGGAGTACGGCACCGGCAACCGGATCGAGGGCCGCCTCTCCGAGGGCGAGTCGGTCGTCCTGATCGAGGACGTCGTCACGACCGGCCGGTCCGCGGTCGACGCCGTCGAGGCGCTGCGGGAGGCCGGCGCGGTCGTCGACCGGGCGCTGATCGTCGTCGACCGCCAGGAGGGCGGGTGCGAGCACCTCGCCGAGCATGGCGTCGAACTGGAGGCGCTTGTGACCGCCGAGGAACTGCTGGCCGACCGCGAGTAGGGGTTTCGCTGATTTCGGACCGCTCGTCGGGCAGCCGCACGCCGACAGGGAACGGAAGAACTCTCTGGTCGCGGCATCGTGGTCGGTCGTTCATTACGGTTGGAGTCGTAAGGCAACCCGTGACCGGGGAACAACTCGGGCTCACGGAATCCGTCTCGATGGCGCTCGGCGGCATGATCGGCGGTGGCATCTACGCCGTTCTGGGCGTCGTCGCCGGGATCGCCGGCCCGGCGACGTGGGTCGCGTTCGTCGCCGCCGGCGTCGTCGCGCTCTGTGCGGCCTATTCGTTCAACGTACTCAACCGGATCGACGACCAGAACCGGGGCGGATCGGTGTCGTTCGTGCAGGCGTTCGTCGGCAACAGTACGCTGGCGGGCATGATGGGCTGGACGCTCCTGTTCGGCTACGTCGGATCGATGGCCATGTACGCCTTCGCGTTCGGCGAGTTCTCGGTCGCCCTGCCGGTGGTGCCCGAGACGCTATCGGGCGTCCCGCTGCGGCCGGCAATCTCGGTGCTGGCGGTGGCCGGGTTCGTCGGGCTGAACCTGCTCGGGACCCGTGCGACCGGGTCGGCCGAGAACGTCCTCGTGGCCGTGAAGGTGATCGTGCTCGTGCTGTTCGGCCTCGGCGGGATCGGGTTCGCCCTGTTCTACGCCGGCGATCCCGTCCCCCTGGGCGGGGGTCGAATCGCGTCGTTCGGCCCGATCATGGCCGCCGCGGTGTCGTTCGTCGCCTTCCAGGGCTGGCAGTTGCTGTTCTACGACCAGGAGTCCATCGCGGATCCGAAATCGACGATTCCCAAAGCGGTCTACGTCTCGATCCCGGTCGCGGTCGCCATCTACGTGATCGTCGCTGTCGCGACGCTGGCGCTGGTGCCCGAGGCGATCGAGTCCCATCCACACACCGCGCTGGCGAACGCTGCCGGGCGGATCCTCTCGCCGGTCGGCCTCGCCGCGGTCGGGTCGATCGTCATCTCGCTGTCGGCGCTGTTCTCGACGGGGAGCGCGATCAACGCCACGCTGTTCTCGACGGGCTACTTCGCCAAGGGTCTGCTCTCGGACGACCTCCTGCCGGACCGGGTGGGGGACTCCAGCGAGTCCGGCGTTCCGGAACGGACCCTCCTGCTGCTGGGCGCGGTCACCGCCGCCCTCACCGCCGTCGGGACGCTCGACGCCATCACCTCGTTCGCGTCGGTCGCGTTCATCGTCGTCTTCGGCGCGACGAGTTACCTCGCCGTCCGCCAGCGCGATCACGAGGCGGTTCGCCCCGCCATCCCGGCCGTCGCGGTCCTGGGGGTACTCGGGTTCCTCCCGCTCATGTTCTATCACCTCTACCGGGCGGAACCGGGCACGTTCTACTCGGTGCTGGCCATCTCGGTCGCCGTCGTCGGGGTCGAGGTGCTGTACTTCGAGCGCGACGTCATCGAGGCGGAGGTCGCGGAGTTCGAGTCGGAAGTCGAGGCGGGGATCGAATCGGACGATCGGTTCGACGGGGACGAATCCGCATCCGGGACCGACGGCCGCGAAGTCTGACGGGACGTCGGGTGCGGGATCGCGGAACTCGCGCCCTCAAACCGACACGCGCGTCGGGATCCCTCGTTCCTCCAGGCGCTCCGCGATGGCCTCGAGTCGGTCGCGACTCGCCGCCTGCAGGTCGTAGACCGTCGGCCGCGCGACCGTGTAGAGGTCGACCGCGACGGGGTCCACGCGCTCGACCGCCTCGATCCAGGCCTCGACGTCCGCTTCCCCGAGGTTGCCGATCTCGCCCTCGAACTTCATCGACTGGATCGCCACGTCGTCCATCGACTCCAGGATCTCGAGCAGTTCCTCGAACTCGATCCCGACGGGGCGGTTGACCGCCGCGAACGTCTCGGGCGTCCCCGCGTCGAGTTTGACGAACGGGTCGTCGATCCGCTCGACGGCCGCCCGCACGTCGGGATCGTCCAGCCGACAGCCGTTCGTGAACAGCGCGACGTTCGCGTCGGGGCGGTCGGCCGCGATCGTGCGGACGCGGTCGACGATCGCCGGGAACTCCGGGTGGCTAGTCGGTTCGCCGTTGCCGGAAAAGGTGAGGTAGTCGGGCGCGCGATCGAGGCGATCCAGGGCGTCCCGGACGGCGTCGGCGACGGCGTCGACACCCGGGACGTCGTCCGGGTCGTAGCGGATCGGCTGTTCGACCGACGGCCCGTACTGGCAGTAGACGCAGTCGAACGAGCAGACCTTCCGGTCCTGCGGGGCGAGGTTGAGCCCGAGCGAGCGACCCAGTCGCCGGGATTCGACGGGGCCGTAGACGATCCCGTCCTGGAGGGATACGGTGGCGGTCATTCACGTGTCGTTTCGGTCGCCGGCGGAAAAAGGCGGTCGATACCTGCCGGCCGTTTCGATCGGTCTCCCCCGGGAGCTCGGCCGAACGGGCGCGTCGGCGTCACCGGTTCCAGGCCGCCTCGTCGGGATCGATGATGCGTTCCTGCCGATCGATGGCGTCGATGCGGGCCAGGTCCTCGTCGTCGAGATCGACTTCCCGGGCGGCGTAGTTCTCGTCGACGTGGTCGCCCCGCCCTTTCGGGATCGGGACGACGGCGTCCTTCGCGTGGTGCCACGCCAGCGTCACCTGGGCCGGCGTGGCGTCGTAGGCCTCGGCGATCTCCCGCAGAACCGGGTCGTCGAGCACCTCGCCCTGCGCCAGCGGCGAGTACGCGACGAGGGCGTGGTCGTGGCGCCGGGCGTCGTCCACGAGTTCCTCCTGGGGGAGGTACGGGTGCATCTCGACCTGGTGGGCGACGATCGGCGCGTCCAGGATCTCGCGCGCCTCGTCCAGCAGTTCGGGCGTGAAGTTCGACACGCCGACGTGGCGGATTTTCCCCTCGTCCCGGAGACGGTCGAACGCCGGCAGCGTCTCCTCGGGGTCGTAGGCGCTGACGGGCCAGTGGACGTACATGAGGTCGATCGTCTCGACGCCCAGGCGCCCCCTGCTGTCCTCGGTCGTCGCCAGGACGTCATCGCCCGCGAGGTTGTCGGGATGGACCTTGCTCGCGAGGAGGACTTCCTCCCTGGGAATTCCACCGCCCGGTTCCGGGCCACCGGTCGCCCGCCGGAGTCCCTCGCCGACGGCGGCCTCGTTGTCGTACATCTGGGCCGTGTCGACGTGGCGGTAGCCGACCTCGAGGGCCCGCTCGACGGTCGCAGCACACTCCTCGGGATCGTCGTTCCCGGACGTGCCCAGCCCGGGGCTCGGAAGTGGATCCGGTACCATGGGTCGTCGTTCGCGGATGGGGGAGTAAACCGTTGTCCTCCCGGCAGATGAACGGACATCTCCGGCTCGAGGCCGACGAACTCGATCCTCGGCGCGTCCTGACCGCCTGTCTCCACGGCCCCGGAGCCAGCCGTTGCCGGCCCCCTCCCGAACGTTCGGGCGACTCACCCCAGCGGCTGGTAGAACGGAACCGGTGGCATCGGGACCTCGACGCCGAACGCCGTCAACCCCATCGCCAGGGGCAGGTAGCCCAGGACGACGAACAGGACCCCGACGACGCGGTGGAGGTGGGTCCGCGTCCGGACGCTCAGCGTCTGGAAGACCGTGCCGTACACGAAGAGGCTCGGGATCGTCCCGAGTCCGAGGGCGGTCAGCGAGAGGCCGCCCTCGATCGGGTCGCCGCGGGCCAGGGCGTAGAGGAACGCCGGATAGAGGAGCGGACACGGCAGAAATCCGTGTAGCGCACCCAGGGCGGCGATCCGGGGACCGGCGACCCAGTCGTCGATTCGGTCCGTGATCGTCCCGTATGCGGCGGTGAAGGCCCCGCCGAGGAGCGGCACCGACGGCGACATCCCCGCCGAACCACGAACGAGGTATCCGATCCCGGCGAGGACGATGGCGGCCCCGATCACGATCCCGACCGTTCCCCTGACGACCGTGGCGGCCGAGGCGATCGCGGCGGCGTCGAACAGTACCGCGCCCAGCGCGCCCATGAGGGTGCCGATAACGGCGTAGCTGGCAGTCCGGCCGAGGTTGAACAGCAGGTGTTGCCGCACGTCGTCCCCGTCGACGCGATCGGCGTCCGTGCCGAGTCGATCCGCGTACATCGTCACGAGCGGGCCGCACATGCCGAGACAGTGTGCGCCCCCGAACAGGCCGATGGCGGCGAACACGAGGATCCCGACCGGTTCGGCGCCGCCGGTCGCGAGGGGAATGGGGGTGAGGGTCATCGCGGGACTGTCGCCGAATTACCCCTCGCTTCCCTCCCGTTCCCGGAGGCGCTCGAAGTCCTCGTAGATGTTTTGCCACGACGGGGCGGTGCCGAGGTACGCGCGCTCCACGTAATCGTCGCGGTTCGCGAGGAGGATCAATCCCTGGTGGGCGAACATGTAGTTCCCGGTCGCGGCCGGCGTTACACCGCCGGTCGTCGTCTCGGCGCTACCGGGGCTCGTGGTTTCGGCTTCGGCGACGGTTGGCGTCCCGGTGGCCGTCGATCCGGTCGTCGCCGTCTCGTCGCCGGTGCCGGTCGTCGTCCCGCCGTCGGACCCGTCCGTCCGTTTGAAACTCACGCCGAAGGTCTCCTGGACCACGGTCTTGACGCGGTCGGGCGACGGCCGGAGGAAGTGCCAGTTGCCCGCCGCGAGGTCCACCCCCCGCTCGTCGGCGTACGCTCGGAGTCGGTCGCCGTCGTCCCGCTGGGGATCGAACGTCACGGCCAGGAAGACCACGTCGTCGCCGTGGCCGTCCGACGCCGCGTGCTCTTGGATCCGTTCGAGCGCCCGGATCAGGACCGGGCAGATCGACATGCAGTGGCTGTAGAAGAACGTCATCATCACGTCGCGGTCGAACTCCGTGGTGGTGACCTCGCGGTCCGCGACGGGGTCCGTCAGCGTCACCGCGGGGAGCGTCTGCCCGTACGCGGGAAACGGGAGGTCCTCGGGGTCCCATTTCCGGTCCGGGTCCGAGAGGTACGTGTCGGACCCCCCGGCAGGAGACGAGAGACAGCCGGCAGCCCCCGCCACGGTACTGCTCGCCGCCGCCCGGAGGAACGTCCGTCGTCGCATCGTGTCCTTTTGTGACTCGAACAATTTGTGTGCGACGGTCGCGGCCAAAGTGACGGCACCAGTCGTGGCCGAATCAGAACTCGAATTCCTGGAGAAGCGACGTCCGGCCATCGTACCGGGCATAGAAACTGAAGGTCACGTCCTCGCCAGGGCAGTAGGCCCAGTCGTCCCCGCCCCCGATGTCCACGTCGACGCCGTCCACGCCAGGTTTTTCGTTGGCGAGTTTGAGCGTTTCGCCGACGTTCTCACTCGACGGGTCCGACCAGAGCACCTTCTTCTGCTCGCCGCCCTCCTCCGACACCAACACGTAGATCACGTCGGCACTTCGGAGCTGCGTGAGCGTCACGGTGACGGCCAGCTCGCGGTGGCCGGAGAGCGATCCACAGCCGTCCTTCCCGGTCTCGTCGATGTCGTCGGGATCCTCGATCGTCGTCTGCTCGACCGACACGGCCCCGAACGACGGTTCGTGGAGTTGCTGGGTCAGATCGCCAAAGTAGTAGAGCGCAGTACCGGCCAGGACGACAGTGAGCGCAACCATGAGGATCACCCCGATCACGGAACTCATTCCCCGGTCGGATGTGGACATGCCGTTTGATTTATTGAATAACTAACCCCTTATCCGTTGTGGGAGCCACAGGTCCGCGTCGCCGTGGACGGAATTCGGGGCGGGTGTCGTTCGAATCACGGATCGCGTCCGGCTACACCTCCTCGAACCGATATCCGTCGGCGTCCGGTCGTTCGATCCGTTTGCCACTCCAGGCCTCGACCTCGGTTTCGATCACGCCGGTTTCGTCCACCTTCGCCCTCGTAGCGGGGCGGTAGTCGTCCCCTGGATCGACATGGGGCGCGAACTTCTCCATCAGCCGTTCGAGGCCCCGGCGCTTCTCCTCGGGGTCCTCGAGGAGACGGGCGCGGCCAAAGATTGTCGCGCTGGCGTACTCGTTGACGAACGATCCGGCCCCGGTCGCCGGGAGGATCCGGCCCATCTCGAAGACGTTGAAGGCGACCGCCGGCGCGGCGGTCACGTTGGCGGCTGTTCGGCCCTCGGGGGACAGGTGGACGTACAGCGCGTGGCGCGGTTCGTCGGACGCGAACAGGAGCGGCGTGAGGAACGGCTGTCCGTCGTCGACCGTTCCGAGGACCCCTGCCGGCTGATCGGCCAGGAACTCCCGGATCCAGCGGTCGTCGTTCACGGCGTACTCCCCTCGACGCGGTCTGGCATCGGACGGGTCGACCATCGAATTCCGCTCCGTCGGGGAGGGTATTGATCCTATTCCTGCCGACCGATCAGGGGAGCAATTCGTCGTCGATGTCCCCGAACTCGTCGTCGACGGTCCGGAGCTGGTCGAACGCGCTGGCGACCGTCCCGATCGCGTAGAGTACCACGAGGGAACCGAACAGGACCCCGACGACGTCGACGCCGATCCCCTCGCCGAACAGCAGAAGGGCGAGGACCGTTCCGGAGAGGTTGAACGTGAATCCGACCACGGCGATCCCGACCAGCACCAGGAGCACCCGGAGCCACGATCCCCGGGCGGTCCGCCAGCTTTCCACCATCGCCCGGAGGGCGTTGTGCCCGTCGACCGCGATCGCAGCGGGAACGAATACGAAGGCCACGGCGACGACGATGCCGGGGAGCACGAACAGGGCGAGCCCGATCCCGAACAACGACCCGAGGACGAGTTGGGCCACCAGGACGTTGAGCGTGGCCCAGGCGAGCCCGTCCCAGGCGTCCGCGGGCAGGCGGCCGTGGCGATCGCCGGCGAAGGCGCGGAAGCCGAGCGCGACGACGGCCGCGGTGACGATCGCCGCCAGGAGGCTCAGGCCGGTCAGGGCGGCGGCCGGGAGGTCCACGGCCATCGGCCCCCGGACCGGTTCCAATACCTGATCCCCGGACAGGTCGTTGAGGGCCGCCGCCACCGTGGGGAGCCGCGTGTCGACGACGACCGCGGCGGCCAGTCGGGCGACCAGTAACACGGCCAGCAGTCCCGCCCCGATCGGCGTTGCGGTCCGTTCGACGCCGTCCCGGAGGGCGCCGGTGACGCTCAACGACATGCTCAGGGCCAGTCGTCACGAACCTCGTCGTCGTCGGATTCCCCGTCGGACTCGTCCTCGCCGAGGGACCACTCGGCGGCCTCGGCGGCGTCCGCGACGTCGAGGTACTCCCAGCCGGTTGCGTCGGCAGTTTCGCGGTCCTCGTCCCCCGTTCCGACGAACACGTGGCGGTCGGTGTCGAACTGCTCGCGAACGCTCTCGAGGCTCTCTTCCTTGCCGCGGGGGCCCGAGAAGAAGTCCTGTCGGATGCGGTGCTTCCGGGTGAAGTTCGTGACGACGTACGTCGGCTTGTCGGAGACGACCCCCACGTACTGGCTCCAGCGGCGGGCGTCGGCGAAGACCGGCCCCGGTTCCACGAGGGCTTCCAGGGCCGACAGCTCGAACGCCAGGGTCATCGTCCCGTCGCTGCCGGATTCGTTCATACACTGGTGGTCGGCGGAGGGGACGCAAAACGGTATCGGTCGCGGGCGTTCGAGCCGTCGTCCGTCCGTCGTTCGCTCACTTGATGCGTTCCGACCCACGTTCCAGGTACTGGCGGATCGCCCCGGTCGTCCCGTCGAGTTTCCGACTCGCGTACCCGGCGCCAAGGACGGCCCCGATCATGTCGAACAACAGGTCCCACATGGTGTCCTCGAGCCCGTAGACGATCAGGACGGGTTCGAATCCCCACGCGGTCGCGAGTTCGCGACCGACGTGCTCGAGCAGTTCCCAGAGGACGCCCAGGGCCACGGTGAAGAGGAACACGAAGACGGCGAGGAATTCGGGTGGAAAGTAGACGGCGTCGGAGTACTCGTCCAGCGCCCCGGTCGTGGCGTAACCCACGCTCGCGACCAGGGACGCCGAGATGACGTGCGTGAGGTGGTCCCACCACCACACGCGATCGTAGAGGCCGACCATGCCGATCGAGTGCAGGAGGACGGCCAGCGTGATGAACAGCGACAGTCCCGATCCGAGATGCACGTCCAGGTCGCGAGCGAGGAGCCCCGGCAGGAGGGTGACGCCGAGCGCGAGGGTCGCGTTGACCACCACGCCGGGGTTCCCTTCGAAGAGTCCCACGAGGAGGATCGTGAGGATCGTCGCCTGCATGCCGCGATGGAGCCGTCGCTGCGCGAGGGTCGAACGAATCCGGTCGAGGACGGTCGACGCCACGCCTGAAACTACTATCTCGGTTGACATAGGTTCTGCGCGGTCGATAGACCTATTAACTCCTGTTGCATACGAGAGGACACGATGATGGCCACGACCCACGCCCTCGCCGGTGCGGCCGTGGCCACGCTGACGGTCGTTCTCGCTCCCGAATACGCCCCGATCGCCGTCGCGGCCGGGTTCCTCGGCGGGCTGTTCCCGGACCTCGACCTCTACCGGGGCCACCGGCGGACGCTTCACTACCCGGTCTATTACTCGGTCGCCGCCGCGGCGGCGACGCTGCACGCCGCGATCGCTCCGACCGCGGGGAGCGTCGCGCTGGCGCTGTTTCTGGTCGCTGCGGCGCTCCACGCGGTCTCCGACGTCCTCGGTGGCGGCCTCGAGTTGCGCCCCTGGCGGGGCCAGTCCGAGCGCGCCGTGTTCTCGCACTTCCACGGGCGGTGGCTTCGGCCACGTCGCTGGGTGCCCTACGACGGTGCGCCCCGGGATCTCGCCCTCGCGGGCGTGCTGGCCCTGCCGACGTACCTCGCGATCGGCGGCCTCCTGCGCGGTCTCGTCGGGGCCACGGTGGTCGTGTCGGCAGCCTACACCCTGCTCAGGAAACCCCTCGCGGAGGCCGCGAAACTGATCGCGGGACTGGTACCGCCCCCGCTCCGGTCCTACGTCCCCGATCGCTACTTGCGATCGTTGTGAGTGGCGGCGGACAGCACCGGATCGGAGACCGGGTCGCGACGGCCGTCCACCGCGAGCGCCACGACGCTCACGAGGGCAAGGAGCACGGCCGTCTCGACGAAGCGGAACGCGGCGAGC
>JBLGCL010000097.1:0-10259 GCA_047617305.1 Natronomonas sp. | reverse complement strand
CGGACCGGTCCCCGTTGAGGGTTCGGGTTCAGGCGAGGAGCAGCCCGACCTGGGTCGCGACGGTCACGCCGACCATCCACCCGACCCCCGCGCCGCCGATCCGGGCCATCGCCCGGCGCGAGTCCTCTTCCGTCCAGCTGGACTTCGTGTCGAGGTAATACTGGAGGTTCTCGAGCCCCTGGCCGGCCATGATCGAGCCCGACCACCCGAGCAGAGCGAGGCCGAAAAAGAGCGCGCCGACGGCGAAGGCCTTGCGGTTGGCGAAGCCGACGTCTCCCGAATAGGCGAACAGCACGACGACCGCGAGCGCTCCCAGGCCCAGGCCGACGAGGACGCCGCCGCCGACGAGACGGGCGCGCTGTATCAGATACGACCGGAGGTCGGGAGCCATCGCCTCAGTCGACGGCCTCCCGCATTCGCGGGTCGAGCGCGTCCCGCATGCCGTCGCCGAGAAGGTTGAACCCGAGGACCGTCAGGGCCAGGAACAGGCCGGGGAAGAACGACCACCACCAGTACCCGGACAGCAGGCCCTTCTCGACGCCCTGGGAGAGCATCATGCCCCAGGTCGGCGTCCCGGGTTCGGCGCCGAACCCCAGGAACGACAGCGCCGCGAGGTCGATGATCGCCAGCCCGAAGTTGAGCGTGGACTGGACCGTGATGGGCGCCAGCGTGTTCGGCGTGATGTGTCTGATCAACACGCGCGGATCCTTCGCGCCGATGGCGATGGTCGCCTCGATGTACTCGTCCTCGAGGACCTTCAGCGCGGCCCCGCGGACGACGCGGGCGAACCGCGGCGTGTACACCAGGATGAGAGCGAGGGTCGCCCGCCAGAGGCCCCAGTCCTCGGGGAGGACGGCGACCAGCGCGAGCGCCAGGAGCAGCGACGGGAACGACAGCAGGACGTCCATCGTCCGCATGATGACGTTGTCGACGAGGTCGCTGTAGTAGGCCGCCAGCGTCCCGAGGCTCACCCCCAGGAACGTCGAGAAGCCCACCGTGATCGTCCCGAACTTTATGGCGTACCAGGCGCCGTAGAGGACCCGCTTGAAGATGTCCCGGGCCAGGAGGTCGGTCCCGAACGGGAAGGCGAGCCGGGGCGAGAGGAACCGCTTCGCCGGACGGGAGGACAGCTTCGCGGAGGTGAGCGCCGCTTCGCTCATGAAGAGGCGCGAGTACAGCGCGATGGCGAGCATGACGACGATGATCGCGATGCCGAACAGCGCCAGCCGGTTCGAGAACAGGTCGCTGAGGAACGGCGACGACCGGAGCCGGTCGACGAAGCTCCGGCTTTCGGTCGCCGTCTCGACGTCCACTGCCGTTTCGACGTCGCTCGCGGTCTCCCCGCTCATGCGATCCACCCCCGGCGGTCACCGGCCTGGCGATTCGGCGAAACGACGCGACGGGCGCGGGATTCGGATGACTCGATCATTGTTCGATCCTCGGGTCCAGGTACGAGTAGGTGAGGTCCACGCCCAGGTTCACCAGGGTGAACAGGAACGCGAACAGCAACACGGTCCCCTGGACGACGGGGTAGTCGCTGCTGTTGATCGCCTCGACGACGAGGGTGCCGATGCCGTTGATAGTGAAGACCGTCTCCGTCAGGATCGCGCCACCCAGTAGCGTCCCGAACTGGATCCCGATGACGGTCACGACGGGGATGAAGGCGTTCCGGAGGCCGTGTTTCATGATCGTGATCCGGGACCCCTGGCCCTTCGCGCGGGCGGTCCGCATGTAGTCCTGGCGGATCACCTCGACCAGCGACGAGCGCATCATCCTGGAGATCAGCGCCATCGAGTAGATGCCGATCGTCAGGGTCGGCAACAACATGTGCTTGACCGCCGAGATGAACGCGTCCAGTTCGAGATACATCGCCGTGTCGAGGATCACCATGTTCGTCACCCACGGCACGTCGTACTGCGTCCCGATGCGTCCGAACGTCGGGAACCAGTTCAGGGACACGCCGAACAGCATGATGAGCAGCGGACCGCTCCAGAAGATCGGGACGCTGATGCCCGTCAGCGCGCCGACCCGCGTCAGGTGGTCGGTCCACGAGTCCTGCTTGACCGCGGAGATGATCCCCAAGGGGATGCCGAACAGGATGCCGGCGATCTGCCCGAGGATCGCCAGTTCCAGCGTCACCGGGAACCGGTTGATCAGGATGTCCTTTACCGCTTCGCCCTGCTGGACCTGGTAGGACTCCCCGAATTCGAGCTGGGCGGCCTCCGCCAGGAAGTCGAAGTACTGGACGTACATCGGGCGATCCAGCCCGAGTTCGACCCGAACTTGCTGGACGAACGAGTCTGGAGCGCGACGCCCGGCAATGAGGCGCGCCGGATCGCCGGGCGACAGGTGCAACATGGCGAACACGAACGTCGCGACCCCGAGCAGTACCGGGATCAGTAACAACACTCGCTTGAGTACGAATCGGCCCGAGACCATTGTCACCCAGTGACGTATTACCCGAACTTAAAACGTCCCGGTTTGGGGACGGAAACCCCGACGCCTTCGGCCGTTATCTCCGCGTGGCGTTCCGCAAAAAACAACCTAACAGGGCCCCGGAGCGAGCCCAGCGGGCGCGAATCGGGCAGGCCGTGGTCGTCTACTCAACGGAAACCCGGTTGAGGTACGGACCGCTGATCGGTGCGATGACGAACCCACTGACGCGGTTGTGGACGCCACGGAGTTCCTTGGCGTGGTCGAGGAACACCCACGGCGCCTCGTCGTGGGCGATCTTGGATGCCTGCTCGTACTTCTGGCGGCGGGTCTCCTCGTCGTACGTCGACTGGCCCTCCATCACCAGTTGCGTGTACTCGCGGTTCGCCCAGGCGGCGGAGTTCAGCGTGTTGAAGTTCTCGGCGTCGAAGCTGACCCAGTCCTGCCCCTCGGGGATGTTCTCGACGGCGACCCCCGGCGTGAGCAGGGCGTTGAAGAAGTTGTCCGGGTCCGCGTTGTCCGTCATCCAACCCAGGAAGCAGGCGTCGTGCTTGCCCGCATTGGTGTACTCCAGGAACGCGTTGAACTCCTGGGTGTTGATCGTCACCGTCAGGCCGACGTCCTCGAGGTTGGACTTCACCAGCTGGGCGGCCGACGAGGGCGAGGGGTTGTAGGTCCGCGGGTTGCGGAAGGTGGCCAACTCGACCTCGAACCCGTCGCCGTAGCCTGCCTCTTCGAGCAATGATTGGGCCTCGTCCGGATCGTACGGGTACGGATCGACGCTGTCGTTGTACCCGGCCATGTTCTCCGGGACCGGCTGGCTCGCCTGGACGGCCAGGCCGCTGTAGATGCTGTCGACGAGGGCCCCCGTGTCCACGGCGTAGTTGAACGCCCGCCTGACCCGCCTGTCCCGGAACTCCTCGCGTCGGGCCATGTTCATCGCCAGGTAGCCGACGTTGATCCCGGGCGTGGTGATCAGTTCCGCGTTGCCGGCGTTGTCGACGGTGGTGCTCGTCTGGGCGTCCATCCCGTCGATGATGTCGACGTCGCCGGCCTGCAGGGCCTGGGCTCGCGAGGAGTTCTTGGGGATGGCCGAGAACACGACTTCGTTGACCTTGGCCTTCGTGCCCCAGTGGTCGGCGTACCGCTTGAGCCGGATCAGGCCGTTGGCCTGGCTCCAGCTCTCGAAGTTGAACGGGCCGGTCCCGACGGGTTCCTCCCGGAGTTCCATGTCGCTCTCGATGGCCGTCTTCGAGATCATCCCGAACGCGAACACGGCCAGGTTGCGGAGCATCGGGGCGTGCTTGGACTTCAGGTCCAGTTCGACCTCGTAGTCGCCGGGCGTCTTGACCTCGTCCACGACCGACAGCAGGTACGGGCCGTAGTACGACCGGGTCTCCGTCCCCACGAAGTTCTCGTACTCCTCGTCGAGGAACCGTCGATAGGTCGCCTCGAAGTCGGCCGAGGTGAACTCCTCGCCGTTGTGGAACATCGCCCCTTCGCGGAGCGTCAGCTTGACGCTCGTCCCCTCGAGCGAGAACTCCTTCGCCAGGCCCGCCTGGAGCGTGGTCTTCCCGGGTTCGAACTGGATCACCTGGTCGTAGACCTGCTGGATCACCTTGGCGTCCTCGCCGGAAGAGGTCGCCTGCGGGTCCAGCGTCCCCGAGTCGTTCCCGCGACCGTAGGTGATGCTCCCGGTCCCACCGACGTCGTCCCCGTCCTCTCCGTCGCCGTCCTCGCCGTCCATGTCGTCGCCGTCCTCGCCGTCCATGTCGTCGCTGGGTGACGTCGTCGTGTCCTCGCCGTCACCGCCGCCGTCGCCGGTACACCCGGCGAGCGATGTGGTCGCGACCGCCGCCGTCGTGCCCGCGATCTTCAGGAAGTTACGCCGATCGACCTCGTTGTGATCATCTGCCATAGCCGTGTGGTAACAACCTGTGCATTTAACTATTGTGTAATTTGTCGTACGTTTTACTGTGCAACAGAAGGGCAGAGGTCGCCGGGGAACGGAACCCGGATGCGGGTTCAGGGCTGCTCGAACAGATGACAGGACGCCGGATGAGCCGTGTCCTGCAGGACGGGGGGCTTGCGCTCGCAGACGCTTTCGAACCGATCACGAAGGGTTTCGGCGGCCCGTTCCCACTCCTCCGCGACCACGAGTTCGAGCGCCTCACGGACGACGGAACGGTTGGCGCCCGAGGGGTCGGTCTCGAAGAACTCCGCCAGGAGCGCGTCGACGAGTTGCTCGTTCCGGACGCCACCGCCGTCCGCGACCGCCTCGACCTCGCTCGCTTCGGCGAGGTCTTCCCGGTGGGCCTCGAGGTCGATCGCCTCGTCCTCGACGCGTTCCCGGAGGTCCATGATCTCCCGGTAGACCTCCTGCTCGACGTCGACGTCGTCGGGCGGAATGATCTTCGGACATCGGGTGCGGAACCGACAGCCGCTGGGCGGATCGATCGGGCTCGGCACGTCGCCCTTGAGGAGGATCCGGTCCGCTTCGACCAGCGGATCGGCGACGGGGATCGCCGACAGGAGCGCCTGCGTGTAGGGGTGTTTCGGGTCCTCGAACAGCTCCGCGGTCTCCGCGACCTCGACGATCTCGCCCAGGTACATCACCGCCACCCGATCGGAGACGTGCCGGACGACGGAGAGGTCGTGGGCGATGAACAGGTACGTCAGTCCGAACTCCTCCTGGAGTTCCTCCATGAGGTTGAGGATCTGCGCCTGGACGGAGACGTCCAGCGCGCTCACGGGTTCGTCGGCGACGATGAAGTCGGGGTCCACGGCGAGCGCCCGCGCAATGCCCACCCGCTGGCGCTGGCCGCCGGACATCTCGTGCGGGTAGCGGTCGATCTGTTCCCGCGAGAGGCCGACGGCGTCGATGAGGTCGAAGATCCGCTTCCGGCGGATGCGGTCGCGCGGCCAGCCGACCGAGACGGAAACCTCGACCGTAGCGTCCCGTTCGGTCACGGACGCTTCGAGGCCGTTCGGGAGGTCGACGTCGATCGACGACTCGTCGTCCTCCGCCCGTCGCACGGTCACCGGCACGCGTGCGATCCCTTCCTCGGAGTCGACGAGCACGTCCACGTCGTCGTCGAGTTCGATGGTCACCTCGCGGTCGGTCTCGTTCGTGACGTCCGCGACCGGTTCGACGGCCGGGTCGGACTCGGGCAGGTCGTGGATCTTCAGGGGTTCGGCCAGCGTCTGGCCGACGGTCATCCGGGGGTCGAGGCTCGACAGCGGGTCCTGGAAGATCATCTGCATCTCGCGGCGCTTGCGCCGGAGCGCCGACCCCGACAGCGACGCGAGGTCCTCGCCCGCGTACACGACCGTCCCGTCCGTCGGATCGAGCAACCGGAGGATGGTCCGCCCGGTCGTCGACTTGCCACACCCGGACTCGCCCACCAGACCCAGGGTCTCGCCCTCGCGGATGTCGAAGGAGACGTCGTCGACAGCCTGGACGGTCTGGGGTTCGTCGGCGAGCCACTCGTCGAGCCACCCCTCGGCCCGCGAGAAGTACTTCTTGAGGTTGTCGACTTCCATCATCTTCTCGCCGATCTCGTGCTCGCCGGCCTGGATGCCTTCCTGGGTCCGCTCGTAAACGCTCGTGTCGAAGTCCTGAAGGATGCACTTCGCGCGGTGGTCGACGTCCCCCGGGCCGTGTTCCAGGTACGGGACCTCGCCGGCCGTACACTCCGGTTCCTCCCAGGGACACCGGTCGGCGAAGTGACACCCGTCGTGCATGTCGATGAGGTCCGGAACCTGGCCGGTGATCGGCTGCAGGTAGTCCCGGTCCTCGCGGGGGATCGACTCCAGCAACGCGTAGGTGTAGGGATGGCTCGGGTTGTGGAAGATCTCCTCGGCAGTGCCGACCTCGACGATGTTGCCGGCGTACATCACGGCGACGCGGTCACAGACCTCGGCGATGACCCCCAGGTCGTGGGTGATGAACAGCACCGACATCCCGAACTCCTCTTGGAGGTCGTCGATCAGGTCGAGGATCTGGGCCTGGATGGTCACGTCCAGCGCGGTCGTGGGCTCGTCGGCGATGAGGAGTTGCGGCCGGCAGGCCAGCGCGATCGCGATGAGCACGCGCTGGCGCATCCCGCCCGAGAACTCGTGGGGGTACTCGTTGATCCGCTGGGTGGCCTCGGGAATGCCGACCTCCCGGAGCATCTCGATCGTGTCGTCCAGCACTTCCTCGCTTATGTCGTCGCCGCCGATCCGGGGCAGGATTTCGCGAACCGCGTTCAGCCAGGTGTCCTTCTTCCGGCCGCCGTACCGGTGGAGTCGGAGGCTCTCGGCCACCTGTTCGCCGACGGTGATCGCCGGGTTGAGCGACGTCATCGGGTCCTGGAAGATCATGCTCATCTCCCCGCCGCGGATCGATCGCATTGCGGGTTCCGGAGCCCGGGTGAGGTCGATCGCCCCCGTCTCGGTGTCGACGAACCCCTGTGACGCCTGGGCGAACCGCTCGGACGGATCCGCTCCCGCCTCACGACCCACCGTTCCCGCGATATCGGCGTCGTTGAACCGGTCGGCGAAGGACTCCGCGATGTCCCGGTCGCGGAAGATCACCTCTCCCTCGGCGACGTACCCGGGGTCGTCGATCAACCCCATCGTGGACAGCGCAGTGACGCTCTTGCCCGACCCGGACTCGCCCACGAGTCCGATCGTCTCGCCCTCCCGGACGGTGAGGCTGGCGTTCTCGACCGCACGGACGGTACCCCGGTCGGTGTCGAAACGCGTGTGCAGGTCCGAGATTGACAGTAAGTTTGTCACTGGGACTCATTGGCAACGGATGAGCAAAATAGCTTTCCAAACGATCGTTTCGAATCAGTCGAAACGGGATTCAAAGACTTTCTATTGACCGACACGATCAGATGGGGGCACATGGCTCCCTGACGGCCCGGGATGTCCTCTCTCCCACCGGCGATCAGATAGCTCGTCACGAGCGATCCGGAGTCGGCCGAGGTGAGGACGAACGTCACCGGATTCGCGGTGGCGACCGTGTTCGTGACCGCGGTGAACGGATCGTACGACAACAACGCGACCCCTCGACCCGATTCGCGGCCAGCGAGGACTGATATCGTAGTCGACCAGTGGCAATTCGACGATCGTACCCGTTATCGAACCTACTTCAGGTCCCTTGACGTGCGCCCCCGGATATTCGCTCTAATTGCCGCGTGAAATCGTCACATCGAGCTTTTCGCGGTCCTCGAACCGGGCGGCGACCCAGTCCCCGCCGAACTCGAACCGATAGGCCGCCCCGGTCGGGTCTGCCGTGACGTCGCGTTGCTGGACGGCTCCGAGTGCGGCCAGTCGATACGCCCAGGGACCGATCTGCCGGCGGCCACGTCCGTGGTCGGCAAATAGCGCCTGGACGCCCGGCGTGACCAACGCGTACTCCACGAGCGACCCGGCCCCGCCCGTGCCACAGTTGGGACACGCCACTTCGAGTTTGACGGCAAAGCGGCCCAGACACTCGGGACAGTTTTCGTTCTCGTTGCGGTCGTGGTCCTGACACACGCTCAGCGTCCGCTCGACCGGAGCCTGACACTCCCAGCAAAACCCCTGGAAGGACGTGCCGACACGCTGTGCGACGGTGTGACTTGCGACGTCGAGCAGACGGGGGAATTCGAGCGTGCCGGTCGTCGTCATCGGGATCTGTGCGGTCAGGAAGTTGCCGCCGTCGGCGAGCCCCCCGCAGTCGAGACACTCGACGCGGAGCATCTCGCGCTGGTAGCTGGCGGCGAGCGTGCCGCCACAGAACGGACACGGATCAGCGAGTTCGGTCCGCTCGATCGCTTCGTACTCCAGAGAGGCGTGGGCGTCGATGGCCCGCATGAGGTTGTAGCCGAGCGGCGAGAGCAGGTACCCCTCGTCGTGGTCCTCGACGAGCACGCCAACGAGCCGGTCGAGGTGGTAGTTGAAGTTCGACGGCTCGCCCGCGCGGTCACGGAGAACGCTGTAGGGGATGGGCGTTCGCTCTTGGATGACGTATTCCTCGAAATCGAACTCCTCCCAGAGAGCGCGCAGGGTAGCCATCCGGGTGGGATTGCCGAGGAGTTTGAACAGCCGATCCTCCGTGATGTCGACGGTGAATGAGGGGGTTGTCATACTTAGTATACTTTTTCGGCCTTGCCCGGCGGGTCGTCGCGTTGAAACCCCCGACCCGTGGCTGAACCCGTGAAAGAGGGATCACCGCGAACCTCGTTGACTTTCTACGATAAAGTTCTATGGCGGTTGTTTATATCCCTTGCGCACGTAATAATATGCAAATAATAAATATACTTATATTGACTGGCGCGGAGTGATCCCGGGACAGGTCTAGCCTCCGAGCCAGATGAGGCACTCAAATGCACAACTACGGGGCGCGAGCACACGGCGGGATTGCAATGGGACGACGAACCTGACTCATGAAGGTCTTGCTGGTCGAACAGGATCGGGAGACGCTGGCCTCGATACGGCGGCACCTGGAAGACGAGGTCGATGGACTCTCCGTCGAGACGGCCGAGACGGGGGAATCAGCCCTCGACTCCTTTGACGAGTCCGAACAAGCGGCTGACGAATCCGGGTACGACCTCGTCGTGTCTGCTTACGAGTTACCCGAAACGGACGGCCTGGAACTGCTCGAACGCGTCAAAGACCGTGACGGTCAGGACGTCCCGTTCGTTTTGATCGTCGGCGGGGGATACGAGGGCGCCGCGATCGACGCCTTCGGCCTGGGGGCCGACCGGATCCTGCGAAAGGAGAGCGACGGCGACATCCAGTACCAGGTACTCGCGAAGGGCATCGCCGAAGAAGCCCGACGGAACGACGCCCGCTCCCACGACCACCGGAGCGAGGCGCAATTCAGGGAGATCCTGGCCGACGCCGACGAGCCCATCCTCCTGATCGACGATGGGCGGTTCGTCGACTGCAACGACGCGGCGGCGCAGTTGCTCGGATACGGGAGTTGCGACGAGATCGTCGGGGCGACCCCAGCAGCACTGTCTCCGCCGACGCAACCGGACGGGAAGGGCTCGGACGAAAAGGCCGAGACCATGATCGACATGGCCGCCCAGGGCGGGTACCATCGATTCGAGTGGTTACACCGACGGGCTGACGGGGAGGCCCAGCTCGTGGACGTCTCGCTGACGCCGATCGTCCACGATGGCGAACGGATGGTGTACTGCGTTTGGCGACCCGCCGACGGGAGAACGGCGGCGGAGTCGGAGACGGCCGAACCGACCGTCGACGCACCGGTCGCCGACGCTGCCGTCTCCCGCGGCGCGGGGATTCGGGCGCTCGTCGTCGACGCCGACCCGCACCGTGGAAACGTCCTGGCCCACGACGTCCAGCGGACCGCCGACGAGATCGAGGTGACGGTCGTTTCCACCGCCAACGAAGCGATATTCTCGCTCGACTCGCAGGCGGACTTCGACTGCCTCCTCGTGACGACCGGGGTTCCGGACGTCGACGCCGTGCAACTGATCGAGCAAGTCCGTCAGAACCGCCCGATCCTGCCGACGCTGTTGATCGCCGAAACGGCCGACGCCGAGGTCGTGAGTCGCGCGATCGAGGCCGGGGCCTCGGATTACGTCGTCCGACGCTCGGAGGCCGACGATGCGGTCGCCATCGCCGAGAAGATCCGGGCGACGGTCGAGCAGTCCCGCCTCCAGCGCGGCGTCCAGTTCAGCCCGGAGCGCTACCGGACCCTGTCGGAATACCTGCCGGACCCGATGGCCCTCGTCGGCGACGGGCAGGTGCGCTTCTGCAACGAACGGTTCGTCGAGTTGACCGGACGCGATCGCGATCGGATACGGGACCGGGAGTTCGCCGAG
>JBLGCL010000096.1:0-10272 GCA_047617305.1 Natronomonas sp. | reverse complement strand
GATACATAGCGCGTATTCGTCAAGGGATCCATCGGGAGGCCCTCAGCCCGATGAGTGGAATAGACGAGGACATATATGTCAAAGGGAACTTGATTGCCGATGATGAGTACAGATCCATTGACGTTCGCGAAGGACGGACTTGGAGTCGGTGTTGGTCTCGTTGTAATGGTGTGGGCTTTCGAGTCGATTCACTGGCATAATTTCATGGAAGCAAATCCGCAGGTCGGAGCCATTTCTGGGAGCGGCATGTGGCTTTACTATCCGTTGTTCATGCTTGGAGCGGTGATCGCGTTCACCGCATTTATACGCGGCCTCCAGCGGGCAGTACAAGGCGAAGCCGGGGGATGAGGTTTCCAACTGTCCGAATGCCAGTTGCCCGAAATATTCTCGTTTCAGAGATCTGGTTCCTCGGCGGTGTTCTGATGGGACGGCGGTAGAAGGGTCAGAGCCTGCTGAACTCATAGCGCGTCTCTCGCACGGCTCCGGATTTGGATGGTGTCTATCGGATCGATGGGAACCGGACCTACGAGGATTGTTTGGGGCTGGTCGTCGGGGTGGTCTCGGGTCGGTCCAGAAGAGCAGCGACCACGAGAAGAGCGGCAACGGGGAGGATGAACACACTGAGAACTGCTTGCCAAAATCCCAGTAGAAACAGTCCGAAGACGCCTACTGCCGTGAGAGTGGTTCTGCGAAGGACGACACCGACCCCTCCGAATACTGCGGCACCTGCGATAAGTCCAAAGAGAACGAGTCGAGACTGGCTGTAGCCTGGTTGCGGAAGGTAATAAAGAAGCACACCAACAAGCCCGAGAACGGAGAGAACAGCCATTCCTCTCACGACGTCCGTTTTCGACTGAGGTGCGCTCATACCGTTCATACGCCCTACAGCGAGTTAATGATTGGTCTGCTATGACCCCCCTCTATTTCATCAGCCAAGTTCTTACGGAACGATGATAGAAGATTTTGAGGCTGATGAACTCGTGGCGCGTCTCTTGCAATCGGTTCGGGTCTGATTCCCTTGGCCGTCACAACACCGGGTGAGGATGGGGTCCCCCGATGTCCGAGAGGCAGCAATAACCAGCAGCGTTAACTGTGAGTTGATCAACTAGTCGCCCATGCGTACGTCTCCGCTCTCGGCGATCGCCGTCGTCGCCCTGCTGGTCTTCGCGGGATGTACTGGTCTTCCAGGCACGGGTGAGAACCAGCCCTCGCCCGACGCCTCCCCCGCCGACTTCCCGAAGGCGTCGGCGATCAATGGGTCGGTGTTCGACACCCACACGACCGCGCTGGCCAACACGAGTTTCACCCTCACGATCGAGAGAACCCGGAAGGAATCCGATCCCACAGCGGACAATAACTTCACGTACAAGAACACAACGAGCCGGTTTCTCGTCGAGCCCGGCGCTTCACAGTACCTCGTACACACCACTGGCGTCGGCGACTGGTTAGGGCCGAACCGATCCACATACTCGAACGGAAGGACGGTGTACATGCTGTCTTGGGAGAGCAACCAGACGAAAATGTTGGACGTCGGCTTCGTGCCGGTGTTCAACGAATCGGGCGACCAATATCTCTGGCGTGGGTTTTTCGACAACGACAGCGGAAACTGGTTCGAGCACGCTGCGATTGACGCCACCTTCCAGCGCAAAGGCATCGAGACGTTCCAGGGCGTTCCGGTGATGCGTTACGAGGCCACCGGGATCGACGCACTGTCCGACTCGTCGCTGGTAGACGAGAACGCGAGTAGGCGGTACGAGGAGTTCTCAGCCACACTCCTGCTCGACGAAGACGGCGTCATCCGCTACTATGAGTACGAATTCATCCTTCCCGTTTTCGACTACCGCCCCCGGAGGATTGCGGTGGCGTACACCCTGTCCGACGTGGGGAGCACTGACGTCGAGAAACCGGATTGGGTGGCAAACGCGACGGCGGGGTCGTAACTCCTCGGCTCGATACCGCCGGGCACCCGGTTGATCAATCCACCCTCTGTCCTCTATATCTCGCAGGCGGCGAAATAACTATCATCGTTCCATAAATTCAGATCGATCGATGTCGAACCGACCAGTCCACGGTCCATAGGCGATAAGCTTCCCGCAGACGTTTTGGGCGTTCCCGCCGCAGGGTCGACCATGCGACTGTTCGTCAGCGTGGACCTGCCCGACGACCTGGCCGAGGACGTCCGGGCGGTCCAGGACGAGTTCCGCGAGGCGAGCGGCCTGAACTTCACCGACCCCGAGCAGGCGCACGTGACCCTGAAGTTCCTCGGGGAGGTCGATCCCGATCGGCTGCCGGCGATCGAGGACCGGCTGGAGTCGGCGGTGGAGAAAGCGGACGTCGAACCCTTCGAGGCCCGCTACGGCGGCCTGGGCGTGTTCCCGTCGCTCGATTACATCTCGGTCCTCTGGCTGGGCGTCCGCGAGGGGCACGGCGACGCGGAGATGACGCGCCTCGGCGAGGCCGTCGAGGACGAGATGGTCGCCGAAGGGTTCGATCCGGAGGACCACGAATTCACCCCGCACGTGACCCTGGCCCGGATGAACCACGCGGGCGGGAAGGACCTGGTCCAGGAGAACGTCCGGGAACTCGACCCCGATGTCGGGACCGCCCAGGTAGAAGAAATCCGCCTGACAGAGAGCGAACTCACCGACGAGGGCCCGATCTACTCCACCGTCGAGCGGTTCCCGCTCTGATCGCCATCGTCGCCGCCGGGCGATTCCGCGCAGAGCCCGGGGGGCCGGCGAGCAAAGCATCAAGGTTTTAAATTCCGGCCGGATAGATGCGCCCACTATGAGCAAGAAGTCGAAGGCCAAGAAGAAGCGGCTGGCCAAACTCGACCGGCAGAACAGCCGCATCCCGCCGTGGGTGATGCTGAAGACGGACATGGACGTCCAGCGCAACCCCAAGCGGCGCAACTGGCGGCGCAACGACACTGACGAGTAAGCATGAGCGCAGGCGACTTCGAGGAGCGGGTCGTTACCGTCCCGCTGCGGAAGACCAAGGCGGAAGCGAAGCACAAGCGCGCCGACAAGGCGATGTCGATCGTCCGCGAGCACCTCGCCCAGCACTTCTCCGTCGACGAGGAGAACGTCCGGCTCGACCCCTCGATCAACGAGGCGGTCTGGTCGCGCGGCCGCAGCAAACCCCCGAGCAAGCTCCGGGTCCGCGCGGCCCGCTTCGACGAGGAAGGCGAGCGGATCGTCGAGGCCGAGCACGCCGAATAGGACGACAGCCGTGCTCCGCGCCGCGTTCGCCGGGTCCGCCTACGTTGGCGTGTTCGCCCGGGCGACCAACGACCGTCTGCTCCTGCGCCCCGACGCCGAGGACGACCTCCGCGAGGACATGGCCGCGGAACTCGACGTCCCGGCAGTGACGACCACGATCGGCGGGTCGAGCACCGTCGGCGCGCTGGCCGCCGGCAACGCGAACGGCCTCGTGGTCAGCGGCCGGATCGCCGACCACGAGCGCTCCCACCTCGGGGACGAACTCGACGTGCCGATCACGGAGCTCCCCGGCCGGATCAACGCCGCGGGGAACGTGATTCTCGCGAACGACAACGGGGCGTACGTCCACCCCGACCTCCCGGACGACGCCGTGGCGGCGGTCCGGGACGGGCTCGACGTGCCCGTCGAGCGTGGCGAACTGGCGGGCGTCCGGACGGTCGGGACCGCCGCCGTCGCCACCGACGACGGCGTCCTCTGTCACCCGAAAACGTCGGACGCCGAACTGGATTACCTCGAGGACCTCCTCGACGTCAGGGCGGACGTGGGCACCATCAACTACGGGGCGCCGCTCGTCGGCTCCGGGCTGGTGGCCAACGGCCACGGCTACGTTGCCGGGCGGGAAACCACCGGACCGGAACTCGGTCGCATCGAGGACGCCCTGGGCTACATCGATTGAGCGCCAGGGGCGATCGCGGGCGGGAGGCGCCTCGCCCCGCCCGCGCATCGAACGAGAAGATTCTTCCGGCTTGCCACCCGAGCGATAGCCATGAGTCAGTTTACTGTGCGCGGGCAGTTCAGGGCCCGCGAAGGCTGGCGGTCGTTCGAGAAGGTCATCGACGCCGAGAACGAGGACGTCGCCCGGGACCGGACGTACTCCCGGTTCGGGAGCCAGCACAACCTCAAGCGCGCGCAGGTCGAGATCGAGGAGGTCCAAGCATGAGCGCCCAGCAGGAACTGCAGCAGCTCTCCGAGCAGCTGCAGGAACTCCGCGAGCAGATCGAGCATCTCGAGGGCGAGGCCGATGCCCTCCGAGAGGAGAAGTCGGACGTCGACGAAGCGATCGCGGCGCTCGAGGCCATCGAGTCGGGCGAGATCATCCAGGTACCCGTGGGCGGCGGGGCGCACGTCCGCGCGGAGGTCCAGGACATGGACGAGGTCATCGTCACGCTCGGCGGCGACTACGCGGCCGAGAAGACCGAGGAGAGCGCCGTGAGCACGCTCGAGAACAAGAAGGACACCCTCGACGACCGCATCGAGGAGGTCACGGACGACATCGACGATCTCGAGTCCGAGGCGGACCAGCTCGAGTCGAAGGCCCAGCAGCTCCAGCAGCAGGCCATGCAACAGCAACTCCAGCAGCAGGCTACGCAGGGGCAGGAGCCGGGCGACGAGGGCGGCGACGAGTAGGCGATGTTCGACGGACTGAAAGAGAAGCTCGGAAGCTTCCGGGACGAGGTCGAGGAGACCGCCGAGGAGAAGGCCGCCGAGGCCGCCGACGAGGTCGAAGACGCCGAAGCGGTCGCAGGCGCCGGCGAACGCGAACCCGGGGCGGCCGACGCGCCCAGCGACGGGACCGCGAGCGCCGGGGTCGCGAACGACGCCTCGACCGACGAGGGCGCGACCGGCGCAGAGGCGGACGAGCCGGTGGCCGAAAACGGGAGCACGGGCTTCGGCCGCAAGGCCAAGTCCTTCGCCAAGGGCCGGTTCGTCATCGAGGAGGAGGACCTCGAGGAGCCGCTCTGGAACCTCGAGATGGCCCTGCTCGAGAGCGACGTCGAGATGACCGTCGCCGAGGAGATCCTCGACACCATCGAGGAGAACCTCGTCGGCGAGACCCGGAAGTTCACCGAGTCCACGGGGTCGATCGTCGAGGACGCGCTCCGCGAGGCGCTGCTGGAGGTCATCAGCGTCGGCCAGTTCGACTTCGAGGGACGGATCAGGGAGGCCGAGAAGCCGATCGTCATCGTCTTTACTGGCGTCAACGGCGTCGGCAAGACCACGACGATCGCGAAGCTGGTCCGGTACTTCGAGCAACGCGGCCTCTCCGCCGTCATGGCCAACGGCGACACCTACCGGGCCGGGGCGAACGAGCAGATCGAGGGCCACGCCGACGCGCTCGGGATCAAGCTCATCTCCCACGAGCAGGGCGGCGATCCCGCGGCGGTCCTCTACGACGCCGTGGAGTACGCCGAGGCCAACGACGTGGACGTGGTCCTCGGGGACACGGCCGGGCGCCTGCACACCGATCAGGACCTGATGGCCCAGCTGGAGAAGATCGATCGCGTGGTCGATCCCGACATGACGCTCTTCGTCGACGAGGCGGTCGCCGGACAGGACGCGGTCAACCGCGCCAGGGAGTTCGACGAGGCCGCGGCGATCGACGGCACCATCCTGAGCAAGGCCGACGCCGACGCCCAGGGTGGAGCCGCCATCTCCATCGCCCACGTGACGGGCAAGCCCATCCTCTTCCTCGGCGTCGGGCAGGGCTACGACGACCTGGAGCGGTTCGACCCCGAGGAGATGGTGGACCGGCTCCTCGGCGACTGACCGACCGGCCCGGTGCCGGCGTATCCAGTCCGGCAGGGCGACGCGCGACGGTCGTCGAACCGTGGCCCGCCACTCGGCGATACGGATCGATACTTTCGGACGAATAGCTCGTGGACCGGACCCACCGAGAACCGCTCGTTACCCCGGCGGTCCGGCGAGAACGGAGCGATCGGAACGGAGGTAACCGTTCCCTCGGAACGGGGCTGTACACCGCTAACTGTCTAGATGGAACGTTTTTACGGCATCGATCCTTCGTTCCGGGCGTCGACGCCAGCCAGGAATCGCCGTCCGGACGCAGCCGCAAGGTGATCGCCGCCCGTGCCATGGAGGGGGGAGGCCCGGGATCCACCCGGACGCGATCCGCCACCGCGTCGACACGACTGACCTGCCGACACGGCCACCGCGGACCCGACCGCTCCGGGGGAAGCGGTCGTCCGCTCTCGACCCACGCCCGGTCTTCCAGAATCGCCCGGTTGTCCGGTGTCGCCCTCCGGACCGCGCCCGGATTTTCCGCCGAACGCCGAGAAAAAGGCTTTAACGCGGCCGCCGCCTACCCGTCGTCAAATGGTACTCGACGACCTGGGCAGTTCCCTGCGGAGCACCCTCGACAAACTTCGCGGGAAGTCCCGGATCAGCGAGGAGGACGTCGACGAGGTCGTCAAGGAGATCCAGCGCTCGCTCCTGCAGGCCGACGTCGACACGAACCTCGTGATGGAGCTGTCGGACAACATCAAGGAACGCGCGCTGGAGGAAGAGCCGCCGGGCGGGACGACGGCCCGCGAACACGTGCTCCGGATCGTTTACGAGGAACTGGTCGACCTCGTGGGCGACTCGACCGAGATCCCCCTGGAGGAACAGACCATCCTGCTCGCCGGGCTCCAGGGGTCGGGGAAGACGACGACCGCGGCGAAGATGGCGTGGTGGTTCTCGAAGAAAGGGCTGCGGTCGGCCGTCATCCAGACCGACACCTTCCGGCCCGGCGCCTACGACCAGGCCAAGCAGATGGCCGAGCGGGCCGAGGTCGAGTTCTACGGCGACCCGGAGGCTGACGACCCCGTCCAGATCGCCCGCGACGGGTTCGAGGCGACCGAGGACGTGGACGTCCACATCGTCGACACGGCCGGCCGCCACGCCCTCGAGGAGGACCTGATCGACGAGATCGAGGACATCGAGGACGTGGTGGCGCCCGATCGCTCGCTGCTGGTGCTGGACGCGGCCATCGGCCAGGGGGCGAAGGACCAGGCCCAGCGCTTCGAGGAGGCCATCGGGATCGACGGCGTCGTGATCACGAAGCTCGACGGGACGGCGAAGGGTGGGGGCGCCCTGACGGCCGTCAACGAGACCGAGTCGTCGATCGCGTTCCTCGGGACCGGCGAGACGGTGAAGGACGTCGAGCGCTTCGAGCCGTCGGGGTTCATCTCGCGCCTGCTCGGGATGGGCGACCTGAAACAGCTCACCGAGCGGGTCGAGCGCGCGATGCAGGAGACGGAGGAGGAGGACGAGGAGTGGGAGCCCGAGGACATGCTCCAGGGCCAGTTCACGCTGAAGGACCTGCGCAAGCAGATGAACGCGATGAACAAGATGGGGCCCCTCGACCAGGTGATGGACATGATCCCCGGCCTCGGGGGCGGCATGATGGACGAACTCCCCGACGACGCGATGGACGTCACCCAGGACCGGATGCGCACGTTCGAGGTCATCATGGACTCGATGACCGAGGACGAACTGGAGAACCCCCGCTCGATCGGCGCGAGCCAGGTCCGCCGGATCGCGAAGGGGTCGGGCTCCGACGCGGAGACCGTCCGCGAACTCCTCCAGCAGCACAAGATGATGGCCCAGACGCTCAAGCAGTTCCAGGGCGGCATGGGCGGCGACATGGAGCGCATGATGAAACAGATGCAACAGGGCGGCGGACCGCCGGGCGGCGGTGGCGACGGCTTCCCCTTCGGCGACTGAACGGGTCGATCCGCTTCTCGATCGGCGTCATCGTGGACGGCGCGTTCTTCGCACGTCCGACCGCACGCGAACGGTCAGGTCTCGTCGGGCGACCCCGGGACGATCTCGTCCCGGTGGCGCCAGAGTTCGGCGAGCCCCAGGCCGAGGACGCCGAGCCCGATGACCGTCTCGCCGATCTTTCCACGCTGGACGCCGAAGACGGCGATCACGAGTCCGACGACGACGGCGCCGACCCGGACCAGGAGTTTCGAGTTGGGGAGCATCCGTCGGTGCGACATGGAACCCGGATTCACAAGTGGCTATCCATCTCCGGCACCGGGCGTTGTGAACTGGTACCACAATTCATCATAGTTTTTTCACTTCCGAGTGTGTGCCATACCAGTATGTCACATACCCTGAACGCGCTCCCCGACGGCGACGATCCCCTCGGCCGGGCGATGCTCGACTTCCAGCGCGGCGGGCTCCGTGGCGAGGTCCGGTACGTCGACGGTGACCGGACGCGGGACGGCGCCATCGAGGAGAACTACTTCACGCCGAGGGAGGACTGGGCCGAGGACACGATCGACCGTCTCCGACGCCTTCCGGGGCCAGTGCTGGACGTCGGCTGCGGCGCGGGCCAGCACCTCCTGTGGTTCCGCGACCACGGCGTCGACGCGCTCGGCCTCGACGTCAGCCCGGGCGCCGTCAGGACGGCGGAGGAACGATTGGCCGACACCCCCGTGTCGGGTCCAGCGGCCGAGGACGGCGTCGAACCGGGTGACGTCGCGGTCCGGGAGGGCGACCTCTTCGCGCTCGACGTCGACCGCGAGTACGGGAGCGTCCTCGTCAACGGGACCCACCTGGGCCTCGCGGGATCGATGGCCGGGGTTCGGCAGACGCTGACCGACCTCGCGGGCGTCGTCGAGAAGGGCGGCGTCGCCCAGGTCGACGGGTACGCCGCCAGCGAGCTCGATGCCGAGTTCTTCGGATACCGGCCGGATCCCCGGGACGGCGTGGCTCACCGGAGCTTCCACTTCGAGTACGAGCGAGAGGGAACGGACGAAGACGAAACCCGCCGACTCGTCGGCCCCACCCTCCACTTCCTCCTGCTCGACCCGTTCCGACTGCGCGACGCGGCGGCCGGAACGCCCTGGACCGTCGAGCGGGTGGTGCCGCGGGGCGTTTACTACAAGGCCGTGCTAGCGAAGTGAACGCTCGCGTTACCAGTCCTCGAGGAGTTCGGCCAGTCGCTCGCTCTCGGCCGCGTCCATCGTCACGGACAGCGGCGAGACGCTGACTGCACCCTCCATCAGCGCCCGCCGGTCGGAGCCGACGGGGTACCGTTCGCGGTACTCGTCCGTCGGCGGGAACGGGTTCGTGAACCCGACGACGTCGGGCCAGGTGCTGTCGTGCAGGGCGACGACCTCGCCGTCCTGGTCGGAGCCGTCGCCCGCCCCCTCCCCGTCAGTGGAGTCCTCGAGCCACGCCGGCGTCGTTCCGCCGTCGGTGTTCGCTGCGGAGGCGTCGCCCTCGTGTTCCACCACGAGGTCGTAGTCCGGATAGGGCCGGGAGATCCGGATCGGCGGATCCTCGACGTCCACGGGGGCGTTCAGGTTCACGAGGTCCACCTCCCCGAAGACGCCCGCGTCGAGTGCGCGGTCGACGAGTTCGGCGGCGATCCGCGAGGGACGGGAGAAGTCGTACTCCTCCGGCGGATGCACGAAGAAGTCGGCGGCGTGGTAAGCCGAGACCGCGAGGGCCGGGGTCCCGAGGAAGCCGGCCTCGACGCCGGCGCCGACGGTGCCCGAGCGACCGACCACGTAGTTGCCCGCGTTCGGGCCGTGGTTGCATCCAGAGACGACCAGGTCGAAGTCCTCGTCGAGTCCCCGGAGGCCGTAGGCGACGCAGTCGGCCGGAGTTCCGGCGAGGGAGTAGCCCCAGGGATGGGAGCGCCTGACCGCACGCTTGGACCGGGTCCGGCCGACGCCGCTCTGTTCGTCGGCGGGCGCGACCACCGTCACGTCGGCGACTCGCGTCAACTCTTCGTAGAGCGCGGCGAGGCCGGGGGCGTCGATGCCGTCGTCGTTCGTCAGGAGGACCCGGGGCGTACTCATGGGGATTGTCGAGTTCGGCCCGGATCGCGTAAACCTTGTGGATACGATCGCTGCGGGAGCGGGGTACGTGCCGGACCGCCGGGAAACGCTCGCCGGGGCGCCGGGGTTTTTGAGGCGCCCGGATGTGCGTTCCCGCATGAGCATCGGGTCGGTCGCGCGCGAGGCCTACCGGGAAGGCCTTCCGGCGCTGGCGGCCAGTACGATCGGGGGGCTGTTCGCCGGCGTCGTCCTCGGCGGGATGCGCGGCGAGCTGGGGGACGTGAGCGGACTCCTCGTGCTGGTGCCCGCCCTGCTCGCGACCCGCGGCAACGTTTACGGATCGCTCGGGGGCCGGCTGGCCTCGGGCCTGCACCAGGGGCTGGTCGAACCGCGCGTCGACTGGGCCGACGAACGGCTGCGCGGGGCCGTCGGCGCCGCACTGGGTAACGGCGTGCTGGTGAGCGTCTTCGCCGCGA
>JBLGCL010000095.1:0-10283 GCA_047617305.1 Natronomonas sp. | reverse complement strand
CGGGGGTCGAACGGACCCCCATGGACCGCGACGAACTCGCTTCCCGCATCGATCACACGGTTCTGGGGCCGGAGACGACGCTGGCGGACGTCGAACGCCTCCTCGACGAGGCGCGGGACTACGGCACTAACGCCTGTCTCCCGCCCTGTTACGTCGAGGAAGCGACCGAGTACGCCCCGGACACCCGCATCGCCACGGTTATCGGCTTCCCGCACGGGCAGAACGATCCCGAGGTGAAACGCGAGGAAGCGGTCGCCGCCTGGAACGACGGCGCGGACGAACTCGACGTCGTCATCAACGTCGGCCGACTGAAGGCCGGCGAGGACGACGCGGTTCAGGAGGAACTCTCGAAGATCGTCGCGGCGGTTCCGATCCCGGTGAAGGTCATCATCGAAACGGGGCTGCTCACCGACGACGAGAAACGCCGGGCCTGTAAAACCGCCCGCGACGCCGACGCCGACTTCGTGAAGACCTCGACCGGGTTCGCCGAGGGCGGCGCGACCGTCGAGGACGTCGAACTGATGAGCGAGTACCTCCCGGTCAAGGCCAGCGGCGGGATCGGTTCCTGGGAGACGGCGCAGGCGATGTTCGACGCCGGGGCCGAGCGGATCGGCGCCTCCAGCGGCGTCGCGATCGTAGCAGGGTTCGCGGAGTAGCTACTCGGTTCGGCGGCGGGAGACCAACGCCAGGCCGGCCAGGAGGGCGACGAGGGCGACGCCGAGGCCGAAGCCGGGCATGCCGGAGGATGCGGATCCACCGCTGCCGCCGCCACCCGAGTCATCCGCCGTCGTGGCGGTCTCGGCATTGTTCGCGTCGTCGGCGGCACCGTTCCCGGACGAACCGTTACCGGACGACCCCGATTCTTCGGGCGGCTCGACGCCGAGGAACTCGGCGGCGCTCGTCGAGTCCATCGCGGGGAACTCGCGGTCCCACTCGCCGGGGAGCTTGATCTCGGTGTCCTCGTCGGCGAGGTCGAGGCTCCGGACGTCGGATTCCGTGGCGCTCCCGTCGACGAGCCCCTCGACGCGGACGTAGGTGACCTGCGAGCCGTCCTCGGGCTGGCTGACGACGCTCTCGACCGTGTGACCGTAGGTTTCCTGCATCAGGTCAGCGAACGCCGAGGCGTTGGCGAACTTCGCGCCGGCCTCGACGCGAAGCTGTCCGTCCTCGGCGGAGATGTCCATCTTCGCGCGCTCGAAGTCGGCCTGTCGGAACGTCCGGGCGGCTTCGGACAGTTCATTCGGGGCGTCGCTTCCCATCGCTCCGGGTGAGAACATCTGGGCGAGGAGGTCCTCGTCCGACATCGTCACTTCGAGGTCGGCCGTCACCTCGCCGTCGGTCGTGGTCGCCGACAGCCGGAGCTGGTAGGTCGTCGTGTCGATCCCGCGCTCCTCGAGGGCGGAGACGTACTCGCCCCAGTTCTCGGCCTCGCTCTGGGCCTGGAACGAGACGGTCGCAGTGCCGTCCGACCCCGCCTCGAGTTCGCCCTGCCAGGAGGCCGTCTGGACCAGTCCGGCCTCCTGTCCCGCTTCGAGTTGCGTGCGGACGCGATCGAGCTGTTCCTGGGTCGATTCGGGCATCTCTTCGGCCGATTCGGCCAGGTCGAGGAGGGCGAGGGCGACGGTGTCGAAGTTCTCGAACTGGACGTCCCAGTCGGCCGTCATTTGCTCCTCTTCGGCCGTGACGGAGCCCGAAATTCGTTCGACCTCCAGCTCCTGCAATCGCTCGCTGATGTCACGGGCCTCGGGCTGGGAGAGCGTGAGGTTCTCGGCCTCGGCGAGGGTCTGGGTCAGTTGCTGGGTCACCGCCTCGTGGACGTCCCGGTACTCGATCGTGTACTCGATGTCGAGTCGATACGTGTTCTCGCCGGATTCGGTGAAGTCGTAGGCGTCGATCGTGACTTCACTCTCGCCGCCGAGTTGCTCGGCGATGAGCCCGTACTGCATCTCGAGCGTTCGGGTCGCGTTCTCGCGGGTGTCCCACTGCTGGCGGGCGTAGTGGCTCACCTCGTAGTCCTGGGCGACGTCGACCGTGTAACCGGTCTCGGTCTCGGTGATCGAGACGCTGTGCTCCATCGGGCCCATGGCGCCAGCACTCGACGTGCCGGACGCGGAAGCGCTGCCGGAGAAGTCGAAACTGCTGGCCGTCGATCGGAGCTGGCCCTCCGTCGAGATCGTCCCGGCCTGACCCGTCATCGAGTCCTCCGATTCGACGACCGCGTCCAGGGTCAGCGAGGAGGTCGCCTCGGACGACGTGCGGGTGACCTCGGCGGTGGCGTCGAGCGACTCGAGTTCGTCGGGCTTCGGGGCGGTCATCGAGCCGTTGGCGAGGAACTCGGACTGTCCGATGGCGGCCTGCGCCGTGCCGGTCACCTCGGAGTCGAGTTCCTCGGTGACGAGCGTGTGCATGAGCCCCTCGCTCATGTCCAGGCCGAGTTCCAGCCGCGTGGTCTCGTTGGTTTCCTCGCGGTAGACCAACACGGCGTCGCCGTCCTCGGTGACGTAGACGGTGTCGGCCGGACCGACGTCCGTCGAATTGTTCACTGCCACCTGGTTGACGTTGGCGGGCGATTCCTCGGGGACTGCATCGGGGCGGGCCGGCGTCGTCGTCGCTGCCGCGCTCGCGGGGACCACCACGAGCATCAGGGCGACGAGAACGACGGCGATCGATTTTCTTGTCGAATACGACATCGCTGAGAAGAAATTTGTGGGGATAACGGAATAAACCTTTCCGCTCATGAATCTCCGTGATAAACCCTGACGCAACGGTTCGTCAGGGGCTTGGGCCGGAGGCGTCGTCCGTCGGGCTTTTGCTTACGAAGCGCAAAGCGATCACAGAGCCCGATGGCCCGGTACCACATCGAGACGTACGGGTGCACCTCGAACCGCGGCGAGAGCCGCGAGATCGAGCGACTGCTTCGGGACGCCGGCCACCATCGCGTGGAGACCCCCGAGGCGGCGGACGTGGCCATCCTCAACACCTGTACGGTCGTCGAGACGACGGAGGACCGGATGCTCCGCCGGGTCAGGGAACTCGACGAGGAAACCGACGACCTGATCGTCACCGGGTGCATGGCGCTGGCCCAGGGCGAGGCTTTCGAGGCGGCGGGCGTCGACGCCCGGATCCGCCACTGGGACGAGGTTCCCGACGCCGTCGGGAACGGGGAGTGCCCGACGGCGACCCCCGACGCCGAACCGGTACTCGAGGGCGTGATCGGGATTCTCCCTATCGCCCGCGGGTGCACGTCCGACTGCTCGTACTGCATCACCAAGCACGCGACCGGGCGGATCGACTCGCCGCCGATCGAGGACAACGTCGAGAAGGCCCGGGCGCTCGTCCACGCCGGCGCGAAGGAACTCCGGATCACGGGCCAGGACACCGGCGTCTACGGCTGGGACGACGGCGAGCAGAAGCTCCCGGAACTGCTCGACCGGATCTGCGCCATCGAGGGCGACTTCCGGGTGCGCGTCGGCATGGCCAATCCCAAGGGCGTCCACATGATCCGTGACGACCTCGCCCGGGTGTTCGCCGACAACGAGAAACTCTACGACTTCATTCACGTCCCGGTACAATCGGGATCGAACGACGTCCTCGGGGACATGCGCCGCCAGCACCAGGTTTCCGAGTTCCGCGAGGTGGTCGAGACGTTCCACCGGCACCTCGACTACTGGACGCTCTCGACGGACTTCATCGCGGGCTTCCCGACTGAGACCGAGGCCGACCACGAGCAGTCGCTCGACTTGCTGCGCGAGGTCCGCCCGGAGAAGATCAACGTCACGCGCTTCTCGAAGCGCCCGAACACGGACGCAGCCGACCTGAAGGGACTTGGCGGGCAGACGAAGAAGGACCGCTCCTCCGCGCTGACGGACCTCAAGATGGCGGTCATGGGCGAGGCCTACGACACGATGGTGGGCGAGGAACGGGACGTGCTCGTCGTCCGTGAGGGGACCGAGGACTCGGTGAAGTGTCGGGACCAGGCCTACCGCCAGATCGTGGTACCCGAGGCCGACGAGTACGGCCTGGAGCCGGGCGACTTCGCGACGGTCGAGGTGACGGGCCACAACACGGTGTACGCCGTGGGTGAACCGGTCTAAAGAGCAGGAAACGAGAACGCCGACCGTCGCGACGGTCAGTCGCCTGCGACCGCTTCGGTTTCATCAGTCCTGCCGCCGTCGGCGTCCTCGATCAACTCAGGCAATCGGCCGATCGCGCCGTACCGGACCATCTCGGCACCCAGGGTTTCCAGCCGGTCGGCGTAGTCGTCGTCCACCACCTCGCCGCCCTCGATTACGTCGCTGGCGTCGGGAATCCCGACGTGCGTGGGGTGGGCCCAGGCGCGGAGCCAGCGGGCGACCGTCCGCAGGTGGAGAATGGCGGGCGTCGGGAACCGGCCGCCGGCCGTGACGACGATCCCGACCAGGGTGTCCTCGAACTCGTCGAACCCGCAGTAGTCGAGCGCGGTCTTCAGCGGCGAGGCCACGGTGCCGTGATAGATCGGCGAGCCGAGGATCACGGCGTCGGCCTCGCGGATCTCGCGGCGCAACGCGGGAGCGTCGCCGGCGTCGCGGTCGGCGGGGACGTAGGCCGGCAGGTCGAACTCGCGGAGGTCCAGCAGGTCGGTCCGGCCGCCTTCGGCCGCCGCGGCGGCGAGGGCGTGCCGGAGGGCCGTTCGCGTCGTGCTCCGGTCGCGGAGACTGCCGGAAATCGCGACGACGCGGGGATGGTAATTCATGGGGCGTTCAAACGGACGAGTGGAACCGGCATAAGCGCTTGCGGAAGCGCGTTTTTGTAGTACATCCGAGAAGTACGGCCGGTCCAACGCTCCCGACGAACCGGACGCCAATCTATTTGCATCTCGCCACCGTGTGGGATGCTGAACCATGACAACCGAACGACGGGAACACACGGTCGATCACCGACTGAGCGACGCCGAGCGGAACATCCACCGGGCCTGGGACAACAGTCTCGACCCCGTCCTGACGATCGAACCGGGCGACGTCGTCCGGTTCGAGTGTCGTGACGCGACGGACCGGCAGCTGGACGTCGAGTCGACCGACGAGGACGTCCACGACCTGAGCTTCGACCCCGTCCACCCGCTGACGGGCCCGGTCGCCGTCGAGGGCGCCCAGCCCGGCGACGTCCTCGAGGTCGAACTGCTCGACCTGCAGCACAAGGGGTGGGGTTACAACGCCTTCTTCCCAGGGGACATGGAACTCGGCCTGCTCCCCGAGGACTTCGAGGATCCCGGCCTGTACGTCTGGGACCTCGAGGGCGACGTCGGCCACTTCGTGAACGGGATCGAGATCCCCCTCGACCCGTTCCCCGGCGTGATCGGCGTCGCGCCCGCCGAGGACGGCGAGCACGACACGCTCCCGCCGCGCCGCGTGGGCGGGAACATGGACGTCAAGCACCTCACCGCGGGGTCGACGCTGTACCTGCCCGTCGAGGTCGAGGAGGCGCTGTTCTCGACCGGCGACTGCCACGCCGCGCAGGGCGACGGCGAGGTCTGCGTGACCGGCGTCGAGGCGCCGATGTTCGTGACGGCCAGGTTCGACCTGCGGAGCGACATGGAGGTCGACCAGCCCCAGTTCGAGACCGCGGGGCCCTTCACTCCAACCGGGCAGGACGAACCGATGTACGGCACCACGGGCATCGCCCCGGACCTGATGGAGGCGACGAAACTGGCCGTCCGGCACATGATCGAGCACCTCCACGAGGAGCGCGGCCTGACGCGGGCCGAGGCCTACATCCTCGCGTCCGCGATCGTCGACCTGAAGATCAACGAGGTCGTCGACGCGCCGAACTGGACGGTGTCCGCGTACGTCCCCGAGAGCATCTTTCCGGAGTGAGTCGCTCCGCGGCGCCACGGCCGGGGGTCAGTCTCGTGGTCGGGCGGCGAGGAACGGGACGAGCCCACCGAGTAAGCCTATCGCTCCCCCCACGACGACGCCGCCGAGCGCGAGTCGCCTGGGCGGGACGCCGACGTCACCGCGAACATTACGGTCATCGACCCCAGGACGCCGACGGCGGCGTCCGGGGACGGACCGTCGGCGTCCGTCGCCCGGCCGGAGCGGACCACGGAGGCGGTGACGAGGAGCGTCGCCACGGCCCCACCGACCGCCAGCAACTGGCCGATCGCCGCGACCGGTCCAGTCGCCGGATCGGCGACGAGTGGCCAGGTCGTCCCCCCGACCAGGCCGAACGCCACCAGGACCATTACCAACCGGAGGCGTCGTCGGGTCCTCGTCTCGACCATGTCGATCAGCCGATCACGTGTCACGAAAAGCGTTGTTTTCTGCACCCGTTAATTCGTCCGCCTCGGTACGGGGGAGAAAGCGCGACAGGGAGTCGATCACGTCCGTTTCGGCCTGAATGTCGTCCCGGTCGAATCGCCAGGTTCGGCCGGAACGGGGGCCGTCGATCGTGATCCCCTCCTCGGAGACGGCGAACCCCCCGAACGCCGACCATCGATGGACGACGCGATTGACCGCGAGGCCGGCACTGGTGACACGCACCCGTCGATGGTGGCGGGCCAACCACAGCATGGTCATCCCGGCCACGACCAGCGGCGCGGCCGTCACTCCTCCGATGAACGGCCCGGCGTGGAAGACGTTCGGGCCGAACACCGTGACGCTTGAAACGACGAGCAGCCCGCCGGCGGCCACGATCAGGCGCCGCTGACGCGGTGGGGGTCGCGCCTCGAAACTGGCGTAAACGGTCGCATCGGCGAGTCTCCGCCGATTCCGTTCGTCCGTTCCGAGGACGACGACGAACGCTGCGGGCACGTATGCGACTGCTCCCAGGAGGCCCGCCCAGGCGAGTCTCTCCCACTCGATCCCCACGCCGTACACGAAGATCAGCGCGTACGCCACCGGTGGAACCACTGTCATCCAGACCCCCGGTCGCGTCGAGAGCGAGACGAACGGATCCTCGGCGGAGTCGGCAGCGGCGTATCCGATTACTGCGTTGCCGACGAACAGACCGACGGGAAGGGTTCGTTCCGGCCCGATCCCGAGGCCGAGCGGGGCCACGAGGAGGCCGAATTCGAGCGCGACGGCGAGGTTCAGGACCCGACGTCGATCCATCGACAGTGTATCGACAGCGGAACGTAAAAAATCAAACGAAATTTTCGTAGAATCAAAGCCCCGATCCGGCCCGATCCGGTTCCCGTCACAGTTCCGGGAAGTACCGCCCGTGGAACCCGAACGGAACGTGATGTGGCAGCGGGGCGCGGGCGCGTTCCTCGAGCGTCCCGGCGTCGAGGACCAACAGGATCGACCGCCCCGCGTCGGCGTCGGCGTCGAGCGCGGTGACGAGGACCACGCCCTCGTCGGACGGCGCGTCGCTCCCCGGGGCGGGCACGACGATCGGTTCCTCCAGGAACAGCCCGGCCTCGCTCCAGGTCCGGGTCGCGCCCGTTTCCACCTCGACCTTCGCGACGTGGTTGCCGTCCCGTTCGGCCGACCCCTGGACGTAGGCCGAGCGATAGAAACGGGTCCGGTCCCGCGGGGCGATCCGGGGCATCTCGCACCCCTCGTAGAGCGTTTCGCTCTCGATTCGCCCCCCGTCGAGGGGAATCCGATAGCGCCGGAGGGTCCCGTTGGTGCCGTCCTCGTCGAGCCAGTCGTCCCAGCCCCCCAGAAAGAGGCCGTCGACGACGTCGGCGTCAGGGTAGGTGACGAGGTCGACGACGACCGTCCCGTCGCGCTCGAAGGCGTTGACGTGGTGGAAGACGAAGAACGGGTCCGTCCGGCGCCGGGCGACCACGTCCCCGGTTTCGCGGTCCATCACGTGGACGGTCGTGCCCTGCTCCGGTCGCCAGTCGAAGAAGTCGACGAACCCCTCGCCGCCCGGCGTGAAGAACGAGAGCGGGTTCGCGTCGAAGGGGTGTTCGGTGAGGACGACGAACCGTTCGGTGAGCGCGAACGAGTGGACGTACGTCGGGCGGTCGGCCTCGATCGTGGCGATCTCCTCGCGACTGGTACTCCCGTCGGGGACGCGGTAGAACCGGTAGACGCTCGGGCGGCCGAAGTCGGTGAGCAACCCGACCGTCTCGCCGCGGTGCGGGTCGGGGATCACGTGGGCGCAGTTGAGTTGCCCCCCGAGGTCGTCGTCGAACGCGAACCGCCCCTCGGTTCCGAGGGAGGCGGGGTCGAACGCGACGTACTGTGGAACCTCGGTCATCGCGAGGCAGCGCCCGCCCATCCGGGCGACGTGGATGTTGGCGTTGTCGGTCGTGTCCCCGAAGAGCATGCCGTAGATCCGCCGGAGCCAGGAGCCGCCGCCGGTGGCGAACTGGCCCGAAAGTTCGCCCGACTCGACCGCTCGGCGGTAGGTCTCCCCTCTGAGGAAGCGATTGGTGTAGCTCACGGTCCCGGCTTCGAACGCGAAGCGGTGGAGCATTCCGAGACCGTCGAACCAGTGGGCGACGCGCTCGCCCCCGACCTCGAACTTTGCCGGGCCGTTGCGCACCAGGCTCCCGTCGAGCCAGTCGGGAATCGAGCCCGTCACGCCGAGCGTCCGGTCGGCGACCTCGTTTTCGAGGGTCTCGAACCCCCGTTCGAATCGGGCCGTCACGCTCGGAGGGACGGGAAGCAAGTGCAAAGGCGTGTCGCCGGTGTGTCGCTTCGCGGACGATCGCGCCGAACCCGCTCTCGTTCTCCACGCCGGGTGGCGAGGGGTTCGTCGCCGGTCGTTATGCTCAGAGGCGCGCCGCGGCGAGAAGCTGCCGCAGGACGGTCCCAGAGTGGGCGCCGACAGCCCGTGGGGCCCGGCGGCGGGCGCCGGCCAGCGCGTCGTCGAGCGCCGCGGTGGCGCCCTCGAGGACGCCCTCGCCGTGCCCGAAGATGATCCGGTCGGGATCGAGGCCGGCGAGGGGTTCCCGTGGGGGCGTCAACCGCCGGTAGAGGCTGACGCCGAGGCGTTCGTCGCCGACGAGGAACGTCTCGGCGGTGCCCATCGATTCGGGAATCACCAGCGTGCCGTCGCGCTCGCGGTACAGGATCGCCTCCTGCCAGGTCGGGACGGGAGCGGTCTTTCGAACCTCGAAATCGGTTCCCGGCAGGCGATCCGCGAAGCGTTCGACCGGCGCGTCGACGCGCGGCTCGACGCGGTCCATCCATTCCGGGACCGACACCGGAACCTCGTGTCTCCTGGCGAAGGCCCCCGCATCGCGGGCGTGCCAGCTGGAGCCGACGGCGACGCCGACGACCTCCCCGTACTCGGCGACGAGGGCGTCCACGCCGGGCGCGTCGAGGGGATCGAGCACCCAGACGCCGTCGCCGGCGCGAACGGCGTGGCTCGCCCGTCGCAACGTCTCCTCGGGGTGGGGAATCCACCCGACGCCGCCGTCCCACCGGTCGACGGACTCGAATCCGGTCGGCTCGTCGGTCGCCAGGACCGTCACGTCCGGATGTGGTGGCGGAACTCGTCAAGAAACTGTCGGGGCGGGCCCGAAAACGGGGTGGAGTGAACCTGGTTACCCGAGCATAACAGTGTTGTTGCTGGGGTCCCAACCCGGGACGACTATGTCCGACGCTATCAACGACGTGGACGAACTGCCATCGACGCCCGCCGGGTTCGCCGAGAAGCACCCCGAGGTCTGGGAACGCTACGCCGACCTGGGGGAGGCCAGTTCCGCGGCCGGTCCCGTCGACGCGGAGACGAAACGCCTGGTGAAGCTGGCGCTCGCCATCGGGGCCGATTCCGAGGGGGCCGTGCACTCGCACGTACGTCGCGCCCTGGACGAGGGAATCTCGCGGGAGAAGCTGGAACACGTCGCGATTTTGTCGATCACCACGATGGGCTTCCCGCAGGCCATGGCGGCGCTGAGCTGGATCGACGACGTCGAAGAGTAATCGGCCCCCGGACCGGGGAGGGCCCGGACGGCCGGATCCAGTCCGGTCGGCTCACTCGGTCGATTCGTCCTCGCTCGAATCACCGCAGAGGGCGTATCCGATCGAATACTCGCTCCGGTTCCGGTGGGCGCGGTGACCGGAACAGTTCACGATGGTCCGCTTGAACGCCCGCAACTCAAGCTGATAGCAGCACGGCTTCTCGAAGGCTTCGTCGAGCGGGATTTCGAGCCGGTAACGCCCGCCCTCCCAGTTCGGTCGGGTCGCACCCTGGGAGAGCGCGTCCTTGTACGTCGGCCCGACGTAGGGTGGCGGACCGGATCCCGCCGGCAACCCGACGAGCGAGGTTCGCCTGGCCGGATCGAGGAGGTTCACCGACTTGTTCCGGCCGTAGGTCGCCTCGAGCGTGTAGTGGGACAGGTGTCCCGC
>JBLGCL010000094.1:0-10340 GCA_047617305.1 Natronomonas sp. | reverse complement strand
AGTACGGACTGGAAGCCGAGATCGACGCGCTACTTCGGTATCTCGAAACCGAGGGTGAGGCGCAGGAGGAGCGGCTCCCCGACTGGTCCACAGTCCAGGAACTAGCTGCGGAATACGAGGTGTCCCTGTCCTCATGAGACCGACGTTTGGCCGGGAGTACATGGAAGACGAGTTTCGACGAATCGCCGATTGCCTTTCCGACCCACTGACGGTGTCCCTGATCGGTGGCGGTGCGATGGCGCTTCGGGACCTGAAGGACGCGACGAAGGACATCGACCTCGTCGTGCCCGACAGTGAGGGCTACGGCCGCCTCTGGGATGTGCTAATGGAACTTGGGTATGCAGAAATCCAGTCGCTCGGTCCCGATTACCGGGCCCTCGGGACGACGAGTTGCGTCGAGAACAACGACGGCTGTCGGCTAGACCTCTTCAACCGCCAGGTCGCGAACGAACTCGTGCTCACGGACGGGATGCGGGAGCGCAGCGAACCGTTTCGGACGCCCGACCCGCTCACCCTCCGTCTCGTCAGCAACGAGGACGTCTTCCTGCTCAAGTTGGTCGCCGGTCGCGACGACGACCTCGAGGATGCGAACGTTCTCGTCCAGACAGGTCTCGATTTCGACGTCGTTGCGGCCGAACTCGACGCACAGATCGACCGCCTGGGCGACGACCGATTCGTCACCTATGCGAACGAAACGCTCTACGATCTCGAGGACGAATACGGCGTCACCACGCCGATTCACGACAGAATCGACGCGTTGACCGTCCAGTTTTACCAGGGACTCGAAAGCCTCCAGGTGCTCGACGAACCGAAAACGGTCGGCGAGCTCGCCGAAGTGCTCGACATCGACCCCGAGACGGTCCGAGAGCGCGTCACGTATCTGGAACAGTTCGGCCGCGTTTCGCATACCGGCGAGGAAGTTCGTCCAGCAAGACGGTGACCCCGGAGTCGCCGGGAAACTGAAACCTCCCCAGTCCTAACGGGGACCGATGAACCTCGACGCCCTGGCCCCGCCGCCCCGCCTCGTGGACTGGGGAATCCTCCTGGCGGTCGTCCTCGCTGGCGCCAGCGGCGCCGTCGGACTGGTCACCGGAACGACGGACGGCGCGTGGATCTTCGTCGTCCACGGCCTCGCCGGCGTCGCCCTGGTTCCGCTGCTCGGCTGGAAGTTCGCCCGCGTCTTCCGCCGGCTGACGGGGCGATGGAACGGACGGATCGCGGTCTCCGCCCTCCTCGCAACCCTCGCCATCGCGACGATCGCGACGGGGATCTACTGGGTGCACGCCGGGCTGGTGGAGATCCTCGGCGGGTTCTGGACGCTCATGAACGTCCACATCGGGCTGGGGATCCTGACGACGGTCGTCCTCGTCTGGCACCTCCGGCATCGGTTCCGGATCCCGACCCGCGGGGACGTGACCGATCGCCGCGCAGCCATGCAGTTCGGCGGCACGCTCGTCGCCGGCGCCCTCCTCTGGCGCCTGCAGGGGGTCGCGAACGCGACGCTGGACCTGGCCGGCGCGAACCGGCGGTTCACCGGGTCGAAGGAGGACGGCACCGACGCTGGCAACGCCTTCCCGGTCACGTCCTGGGTCGCCGACGATCCCGATCCGGTCGATCCCGACGAGTGGACGCTGCGGGTCCGCGGACGGGTCGAGCGCGACCTGGCGTTCGGGGTGAGCGACCTCCCCGGTAACGGGGACGGCGGGGACGCAACGGACAGTGCCGTTCCGCTCGCCGAACGCCGCGCGCTCCTCGACTGCACGAGCGGGTGGTATTCGGTGCACGACTGGCAGGGGATCCGGGTCGGCGACCTCCTGGCGTCGGCCGGTCCGGCGGACGGGGCCGCCTACGTCCGGTTCCTGTCGGTAACGGGCTACCGGTGGACCCTCCCGATCGAGGAGGCCCGCGACGCCGTGCTCGCGACCCACGTCGACGGGAAGCGCCTCTCCCACGGCCACGGCTACCCGGTTCGACTCGTCGCCCCCGGCCGGCGGGGGTTCCAGTGGGTGAAGTGGGTGACCGCGGTCGAGGTTCGGCGGCGCGACGACCCGGGGCAGTGGATCGCGACGCTGATCAGCGGGTTCGACTGACCGCCCTCACAGGACGTCGAGCGTCGCGGCGAGCGCGCCGAAGTCGCTCGTCGAAACGGGCGCCCGGAGGCTCCGATCGAAGTGGATCGCCTCGAACCCGGCCTCGCGGGCGGCCTCGACGTCGCCCCCGTAATCGTCCCCGATCATCACGTACGCGTCGGCGTCGACGGCGTCCCTTGCAGCCGCGAAGATTTCGGGATCGGGCTTGTGCGCGCCGACGTCGTAGGAGACGACGACCGGGTCGAAGAGGTCGTCGAGGTCGTGGTACTCCAGCTTGGTTTCCTGCACGTCGGTGACGCCGTTCGAGAGGATGCCCACGCGATGGCGTTCGGCCAGGAGTTCGAACAGGTCGCGAGCGCCCTCGGGAACGGTCGTCGCTTCGAGTTCGTGTTCGACGAGCGACGCGACGAGGGCAGGCGCTTCCGCCTCGCGATCCACTTCGGCGGCGACTGCCTCCACCGCCTCCAGGTACGGGTCCGGTTCCAGGGCCTCGAAGGCCTCGGAGAACGTTCGGTCGGCGAGTTCGACGAGTTCGTCGGAGGACCGCCCGAGTCGGTCCTCCAGGGTTTCCGCGAGGATCTGCCCGTACGGCCGGGTGTACTCCAGGACGGTCCCGTCGAGGTCGAAGAAGACCGCTGTGGTCATGTCCCCCGGGTTCGCCCGCGAGGGGTTAGACCCTGCGGTTCCGGGCAGTCGGTTGCTAACGGAACCGGCCCACCGACCGGCTCTCCGTCTTCGACGCGCCTCAGGCGTCCCAGGGATCGTCGACCGGCCGGCCCTCCTCGGTCGGCGGCGCGAGGTGGTCGACGAAGGTCTCGACGTCGGGCTGATCGACCGTCACTCTGACCGCCACGTCCCCGAGTTCGTCGGGATCGCCGACGGCGAAGTTCACGACGCCCTGGAAGGCGGCCTGCTTCTTCAGCGAGAACGAGAAGGCGTCCCCACGTCGCCCGTCGAGGAACTGCTTCCTGGCGGTGTCGAGGATCTCCTGGCGGCGCAACAGTTCGGCGAGCCGGTCCACCGAGTGGGTCTCGGCGACCAGTTCGCCGTGGCGTTCCTCGACGTCGGCGTTCGGGAAGACGTTGCGGATCGCGTCGGCGACCCGGTCGGTCACCTCGGTGTCGTGGACCGGCGTGGTGATCCGGACGTCGATCCGGTAGACGAAGCCCTCGCTCATGGATTGGCCTCCTCCAGGAGGTCACGGACGCGTTCCTGGAACGCTTCGAGCGTCCCGGTGTTCTCGATCGTGACGTCGGCGTCGTCCATGGCCTCGCCCATGCCGAACCCCAGTTCGCGCTCGTCGCGCGCCTCGAGGGGTTCGCCGTCCCCGTCGACGTTGTCGCGGCCGCGTTCGGCCACGCGTTCCGTCCGGAGTTCGAACGGGGCTTCGACGCTCACGAGCAGGAAGTCGTCGCCGAACGCCTGGCGGAACCGCTCGACCTCGACCGCCGACCGGATGCCGTCGATCAGGACCGTGTCGTGGTTCTCCAGACGCTCCCGGACGGGCGGCAGGGTACGCTGGGCGATAGCGTCCGGGCCGTCCTCTTCGCGGAGCTTCTGTGCGATCTCGCCGTGGTGGTCGGCCGGGTCCAGTCCTCTATCGCGACACTCCTGACGGACGACGTCCCCCATCGAGACGACCGGAACGCCGGCGTCCTCGGCGACGGCGGCCGCCTCGCCTTTGCCGCTGCCCGGCAGCCCCACGGTTCCGATGACCTTCATCGACCGGACGTAGCCCCGAGCGGCGTATAATTCTTTCAGACTGTCCCGCAGGTCCCCAGTCGCGGGATCACCGCTCCCGGCGCTTCGGACGGGCCCCAACCAGCGAGCCGATCGACGGGCGCGTGGCCCGGAACCCCGAAACCAGACGGTTTTTTGTCCAGCGTCACCGACCATTGCCCCGGGGCACGTAGCTCAGCCAGGATAGAGCGTCGGACTTCTAATCCGATGGTCGTGGGTTCGAATCCCACCGTGCCCGTTCTCTGCGAACGACAGTGAGCAGAAACCGCTCCGGGGATTCGAACGACGGCAGACCGAACGGAGTGAGGTCCGGCAACGAATCCAACCTGGGGAGAGGGACCGACGTCCCCGAGCAAACTTTGCAACGATTGTCAAGTTGATTCGACCGATGCCAATATCAGGCCCTGCGGCGAATCGTCCGAATTGGGAACAAACGGGGGGCGTCGACGCCGTCGTGTCGATTCGGCCGGTTCGCCGCTCGGCGGGACTGTAGCGGCGGTCCGGACCTTATCGACTGTATCGCTCCGGACCTTTTCCACTTATAATCGGTATATTGATGCCCACCGATTGATACAATTTCGACCGGAGTAGTTTATACGAGCCGATGGTGGACGACGATTCGCCGATCGACGACATCGAAATCGTCGCGGACAGAGCGGACTTCCTCGAACTCCTGACCGAGAGGCGGCTCCCCAAGCGGGCCATCGTGGAGGAACTCGACCGTTCGCGATCGACCGTCAACCGGGCCGTCAGCCGACTGACGGCCGCAGGCCTCGTGGAAGAAACGCCGGACGGCTGTCGAACGACGCTCGTCGGCCGTCTCGCCCTCGAGGAGTACCGCCAGTACGTCGACCGATCGGCCGACGTTCTCGCCGCAAGGAAGGCACTGTCGGTGCTCCCAACCGAAGCCGACGTACCCCTCCAGGCGGTCGCCGGCGGGGAGGTGTACTCTGCTGGCGGCGATCGCCCTTACGAACCGTTCGAACGGGCGTACGCGGTCCTCGAGGGTAGTACCACGATCAGGGCCTGTCTCCGGACGGTGTCCAATCGCCGGACGCTGGAGGTGCTCCTGGAGAGCGCGGAGCAAAACAGGCGAGTCGAGATCGTCTTTTCTGCGGACTTGTTCCGCCGCCTCTACTCCGACTGGCAGGACCGGATCGAGGCGCTCGTCGATGTGGATTCCTTTTCGGGGTACGTCACGGACGATCCGCTACCGTTTGCCGTGTTGCTTTCGTCTCGGACGGACGACGAGACCGCCCCGACAACCGAAGTCGGCATCGTCACCTACACCGACGACAACGAACTCGGTGGGGTCATCGTGAACGACGTACCCGCGGCCGTCGTCTGGGGCCGGAATCAGTATCGGCGGTGCCGGGAGGCGGCACGTCCGTTTCGAGCAGTCCTGTCGGGATCCCGGTGAACGCCCGACTCCCACCCCACAGCCGCCGCACTCGCGGCTCGCTCCCCGCGCAGCGTCCGGCCCCCGAACCGACGCCGGACCGGCGACCGCCACCCCTAACCAGACGAGGATCCGAAGGCTGACCCATGACCTACTTCGAGGACGTCGAGGTCGGCGAGAGCGAAACGTTCGGACGCTACGAGGTGACCCCCGACGAGATCATGGACTTCGCGAAGGCGTACGATCCCCAGCCGTTTCACGTCGATCCGGAGGCAGCGAACGAGTCACTGTTCGGCGGACTGGTCGCCAGCGGGTGGCACACGGCCGCGATGACCATGCGCATGCTCGTGGACGAACAGTTCACCGAGGAGGGCGCCCTCGGCGCGGTGGGCGTGGACGAACTCAGGTGGCCGAACCCGGTTCGACCCGGCGACGTGCTCCACGTCGAGGCCGAAGTCCTGGAGAAACGTCGCGACTACCGGCCCGGCGTGGGACTCGTTCGGAGTCGGGTCGAAACCAGAAACGGGGACGAAGAACTGAAACAGACGTTCGTTTCGCGGGCGCTCCACGAACAGCGCGAGTGATCGGAATTTTACGTCCGGCGCGGAAAGGACCCTGCATGTCGCCCGACTCGCCCCGACAGTCAAACGGGAACCGTCTCGCGTCGACGCTCACCGACGACCTGCCATCCATCGCAACCGGCGTCGTCGTCGCCATGCCCGTCGCCTACGGCGTCCAGTTGCGGACCGGCGAGTTCGCGGCTTCGTTCTTCGTGCTGCTCCTCGCGGGGGTCACCGTCCCCGGATTGGTCGACCGCTACGGCCGGGCACCGAACGTTCGCTCCGCCGTTCGGTGGACGATCGTCGGCTGTCTGGGGGTCATCGTCACCTTCCTCGTCACGTTCACCCTCATCGACGCCCTGCTGGCCGGGACGCTTGCCGCCGCAATCGCGTTCGTCGTGGTCTCGCTCGGGGCCCCGGTGGTGCTCGATCCGGTAACCGACGAGTAGGGGCGAACGGCCCACGTCGTCGGGCCACGGCACCCGCGGTTCACTTCATTCACCGCTCGAGGGCTCGAAGTTCACACTCCGTTTGAGTTCGCTACTCGTGGGACGACCCATCCAACGCTCCCCCGGAGACCCGTCCGCCAGTCGTCTGCCTAGTCCTCGAACCCGTCTTCGAACCGGAACGTCCCGTCGCGCTGCACGATTTCCCCGTCCACCTCGATGGAGGAATCCTCGGCCATGTCGACGATCATGTCCACGTGGACCGCGGATTCGTTGGTCTCGTTGCCCTCGCCGACGCACTCGTCGTAGGCGCGCCCGACGGCCATGTGGACCGTGTCGCCCATCTTCTCGTCGAACAGCATGTTGTAGGTGAACCGGTCGATGTCACGGTTCATCCCGATCCCGAGTTCGCCCACGTAGCGAGCGCTCTCGTCGGTCTCGAGGACCTCGGTCAGGACGTCCTCGTTCTTCGCGGCCGAGTGCTCGACGACGCGACCGTCCTCGAACCGGAGGGAGACGTCCTCGACCTCGCGACCCTGGTGGTACAGCGGCTTGTCGAAGAGGACCTCGCCCTCGACGGAGTCGCGAACCGGGGCGGTGAACACCTCGCCGCCGGGCAGGTTCTTCTCGCCGTAGTCGTTGATCGTGGTGTTGCCGGCGACGCTCATCGTGAGATCGGTCGTGTCGCCGGAGACGACCCGCACCTCGTCGGCGTCGTCGAGGATCTCGACCATCGCCGCCTGGTGCTCGCGCTGGGCGTCCCAGTCCTTGTTGATCGCGTCCCAGACGAAGTTCTCGTACGCCTCGGTGGACATCTCGGCCAGTTGGGCGTTCGCCGGGGCGGGATACTGGGTGAGACACCAGCGCTTGCCCAGCCGTTCGTTCCGGATCGGGGTCTGGGCACGCTGGTGGGCGCTGTTGGTTTCCGGGGACACGTCGCTCGTCTCGGTCACGTTGTCGTTCGCGCGGATCGCGATGTACGCGTCCATCTCCTCGACGAGCGCGAGTTCGTGCTCCGGGGTCTCGAACTCGGGATCGTGGGCGCGCAGGTACGCTCGATCGGCCCGATCGCTGTGCATCGTGGTGATCGGTTTCGCGCCCGCGTCGCCGATCACCTCGTGGAGCGCGACGACGAGGTCCTCGGCCGCCGGCGGGGCGGCGATCACGACCTCGTCCCCCTCCCGGAGATCGATCGAGTGGTTGGCGACGACCTCGGCCTGCTCGCGAATGCGTGGATCCATGTCCGTACGGCCACCGCCCGGAAGCAAACGGGTTTCGGTTTTCGAAGTCGGGCGCTCCCCGCCCCGGACGGATCTATAGCGGTACGAGGGGCTATGGAGGAGCGTTTCGGACCCCCGAACGGCCCGTACCGTCAGGCTCCCGTCAGCCGGTCTCCAGGGGAATCGAGGGGGTTCGGACGGCCCCGGGGAAACACCGGATCGAGCGGTGCCGGGAACGTCGCCTATTTGCCCGTCGCCACGCAACGGGGTGGCATGATCGACCTCCGAAGCGACACCGTCACCCGGCCGAGCGACGAGATGCGCGAGGCGGCCGCCACCGCCGAGGTCGGGGACGACGTCCACCACGACGACCCGACGGTCACCGAACTCGAGCGCAGGGCGGCCGACCTGGTCGGCACCGAGGCGGCCCTGTACGTGCCCTCCGGAACGATGGGCAACCAGGTCGCCGTCCGGGTGCACACCGATCGCGGGCAGGAGATCGTCCTCGAGCGCGAGAGCCACATCTACAAGTGGGAACTCGGCGGGGTCGCCCAGCTGTCGAGCCTCCAGGCCCGGACGATCGACGCCGGCGAACGGGCCTGTCCGACTCCGGCGGCCGTCGAGGCGGCCTACGTCGAGGAGGACGTCCACCGCCCCGGAACCGGGCTCGTCGCCCTCGAAAACACCCACAACAGCCGTGGCGGGGTGGCGATCCCGCCGGAAGACATCACCGCGGCGGCCGAGGCCGCCCACGACCTGGGCGTCCCGGTGCACCTGGACGGCGCCCGAATATTCAACGCCGCCGTCCATCTCGACGTGGACGTGGCCCGGTTCACCGACCCCGTGGACTCGATCCAGTTCTGTCTCTCGAAGGGGCTCGGCGCCCCGGTGGGATCCATCCTGGCCGGCGACGAGGACTTCGTCGAGCGCGCACGCCGGGTCCGAAAGCTGTTCGGCGGCGGGATGCGGCAGGCCGGAATCATCGCGGCGCCGGGCCTCCTGGCCCTGGAAAACGTCGATCGCCTGGCGGAAGATCACGAGAACGCGCGGATCCTCGCCGACGGGCTGGCCGGGATGGACGGCCTGGAGGTCCCCTCGCCGGACACCAATATCGTCATCGTGAACACCGAAGGGACCGGCATGACGGCCGAGGAGTTCGTCGGGGCGTGTGCGACCGAGGACGTGCACGGCATCGTCTTCGACGAGTACGTCGTGCGGTTCACCACCCACCTCGACGTCGACCGGGCGGACGTCGAAACGGCCGTCGAACGGGTTCGGTCGGCGGTCGCCTGAGGGCCGTCTCGAACACCGCGGACGCCTCCCGACGCCCACGGTCACCGGTTTCTGCGTTCCATCCCTTCCTGGAACCCCAGGACCGTCCGGCGGGCCAACAGGTAGAGGAAGAAGACCAGGACGGCGAGGCCGACGGCGACGAACACGAGGACTGGATCCATGTCCCGGGATACCGTCGGAACGACAAAAGTCGTTTCGCCGGGACGCGCCTCGACTGAGCGACGCCGACCGGGACGACGGAAACGCCGATTTCGTCGGTTTACGGCCGATTTCCGGAGACTAAAACGGCTATTGGACCGATCTCGACGGCAGTCGTCGAAGACTATAGGAGCGATTTTACCCATTGCCATTCAGGCGAAAAAGGGATAGTGTTGGAGCGAAAACACTGAACCGACTCGGGTGGCACCACATGTCAAATCTACTGCCCTCCAGGTCGGATTCGACGACGCCGACCGACGCCACGCCCCGCATCGTCGGTCTGAATAGCGAGGACGCCGACGAACTCCTCTCGGCGCTCTCCTCGGAAACGGCGCGGAAACTGCTCGCCGCCCTGCACGACGAACCGGCCACCCCCTCGAAGGTAGCGGACCGCATCGACACGTCACTCCAGAACGTCCAGTATCACCTTGAGAAACTCGAGGCCGCCGACGCCATCGAAGTCGTCGACACCGTCTATTCCGAGAAAGGACGGGAGATGAACGTGTACGCGCCCACGGACCAGCCGCTGGTCGTGTTCGCCGGCGACGACGAGGCGTCGTCGGGCCTGAGGACTGCCCTCTCGCGGTTGCTGGGCGGGCTGGGCGTGCTTGCGGCCGGCACGCTCGTCGTCCAGTCCGCGTTCGGAACCGTCGGGTTTGGCGGTCTCTTCGGTGGCGGCGGAAGCCCGGGTGGCGCGGACGTGGCGACGACCCCGAGCGGCGGGGACGCGGCCGGAACGGTGACGGAAGTCGGCCAGGCACCGGCGTCCCCACCGTTGCAGGTTGCAGAACCGGAACTATCGGCCCTCGAGGCGACGGCCACGGCTGCGTCGAACGCTCCGGACGCCGGCGCGGGGCTGGGGTTGCCCCCAGGGCTGTTCTTCTTCGCCGGCGGCGCGCTGATGCTGCTCCTCGTGTTCTCGCTGTGGTACGTGCGAGGATTCCCGGGACGGCGCTGGGCGTAAGCCGGGGTGCCTGCTGCCGATTCGAACGAAAGATCCCGTCCGGGACACGGGGCGGGTTTCGAGAGTAAAACGGGTTTTTTACCCTTCAGCAGTTATAATATTCCTCTTCGCGTAGGGTAGAGTGCACCCGGGTGGTCCCCGCCCGGGCTCGGCCCTCCAAAGAAACCCACACCGAATTCGCCGCGCTTTCCTCCCCCTCCGTTCGCGCTTCACGTCCCCCGATCCGGTAGTCCGCACCTGGTCCGAAACTGGCGTCGATCCCGCGCGTTACACACCGAGCCGATCCACGACCGTCCCGTCCGGCTCACGAAGCGTTCCCGAAAGGCCGTCCGCCGTCGGCGTCAGTGTGGCATACCCGGGACGACCCCCTCGTGGTGTCGCGTGACTGCCCGGGTTCAGCAGGGCCGGCCCCGCGCCCGTTACCGTCTTC
>JBLGCL010000093.1:0-10457 GCA_047617305.1 Natronomonas sp. | reverse complement strand
CGTCCTCGGGCAGCACGTGCAGGCCCTCGCGGTGTTTCAGGACGGTGACCGTCTCGGCGTCCGGATCGAGGTAGTCGGGACGCGCGACGGTCTTGGCCTCGTAGGTCTCGGGATCGAGTACCTGGACCGCGTTTTCGTCCTCGACGGAGACCAGGGGCGTCTCCTCGCCGTCGTCGGTCCGCCCGAGGACCCCCGCGTCCGGCGCGTCGCCGTCCTCGTAACTCGCCTCGAAGGAGTCGCCGGTCGTCACTCGCCGTCCCTTGAGGTTGCCCCGGACGCTGGTCACGAGGACCGGGCCCCCGTCGTCGCCGTCCAGCGAGATGACGTCACCCGGGCGATAGGGCGGCAGGTGGACGGCGTAGGTGACCCGGTAGACCTCGTTGCCGTCCTCGTCCTCGGTGACGAGCGTCTCGGAGTCGGACACCGACCCGCCGAACTCCCGGACGATCCGGTTGGCCACCTGGTTGCCGATGCTGTTCGTCGAGAGCTTGATGTCCAGCCCGTCGTCGGCCTCGCCGACCTCCGTGACGAAGGCCTCGCGGTCGCCCGTCGCCTCCATCTCGGCGACCACCTCGTGGGCGATTTCCTCGGCGCGCTCGCGTTCCCTCGGGGTGGTGTCGCGGTCCCTGGCCCGCACCTGCACGATCGAGGCGTAGTAGTCGCCGGCGATCCGGCCACAGCGAGTACAGGTCTCCCGCGAGATCTTCACCGGGACGACGACGCGCTCCTCGCGGACGCTCCCCCGGACGACCCCCGAGAAGTGGGCGTGCATCCGGATCGTGTTCCGGTCGACCTGTTCCGGGGCGACCTCCCAGGTCACGTCCTCGGCGTCGACGTGGACCGCGAGCGCCGCCGACACCTCCTCGATCGCCACGTCCGTGTAGTCCCGAGCGCTGACGTCCACCCACCGGTTCCCGCGGTGGACGGCGCCACACTGCGAGCAGACCCGGACCTCGATCCGGTCCGGGGCGTCGACCAGGTCGAACCGCTCGAAGTAGCAGTCGTCGCAGAGGTCCACGCCGGACTCGCCTAGCGGGTCGAGCGCGTCCTCCGTCCCCCGTGGCTCGATGGGATCGCCACACCGGGGACAGAACCGCCTCGAGTTCGTCATTGGCGGATCGTAGTGCGCTGGCGAATAAAAGGACCGCGTCTCGTTGGTTCCCGGAGTACAGTCCCCCGGCACCGGGGCGTCGACTCCGAAGTCATAATAGGCGGGACGGCGAAAAACGATGTCATGGCGCGGTCATCGGGGACCACTCGGTTCCGACGTCGGACTGCAATCGGCGTGCTCGCGGCCGGAGCCACCGGACTCACCAGCGGTTGCCTCCGCCGGATCCGAGCGCTGACGGGGTGGCAGTCCCCCGACCAGCTATCGCTTCGAATCAAGACCCTCCCTGCGGACGCCGACCCGTACGCCCTCCCGCTCGCCCGCCGGATCGCGGGGTGGTTTCGCGACGCGGGGATCGATGCCACCGTCCTGCCGATGGCGGAACAGTCCCTCCTCCGGGAGGTCCTCCTCGAGAACGAATTCGATCTCTTCGTCACGCGTACGCCCACCGAATATCGACACCCGGACGCCCTCTACTCGCTGTTGCATTCCAGGTTCGTGACCACCCCGGGGTGGCAGAACCCGTTCGGATACACGAACCTGGAGGTCGACGAACTCCTGGAACGCCAGCGACGGACGGGTGGCAGTCGTCGCCGGGCGGCGATCGAGGACCTCCAGCGGCGAGTGACGGAAACGCAACCGTTCACCGTTCTCGGGTTCGCCGACGACCTCAGGGCCGTCCGCCCCGATCGGCTCACGAACTGGGAACGCGTGGACCTGGAGTCGCCGATCGGATACCTGGCGCTTCGCCGGGCCAGGGACGTGGACGACGGCGGGAAGAACGCGGACGAGAGCGCCCATCTCCGGGTGGTTTCGACGGATTCGCGTCCGACAAAGAACCTGAACCCGTTGGCGGTCGAGTTTCGAAGCGCGTCCGCCATGACGGGCCTCCTGTACGACACCCTGGGATACCGAGCCAGCGACGGGACGATCCGTCCGTGGCTCGCCGATTCCTGGTCGTTCTCACTGTCGGGGAGCGGGCCGACGCTCCGACTCCAACTCAGGGACGGGCTGGCCTGGCACGACGGCGAGGCAATCACGGCCGACGACGTCGCCTTCACGTACGCGTTCCTGGCCGACACCTCGCTCGACTCGGGAGCGGATGACGCCTCCGAGGAGGACCACACCGACCCCATCCCGGCGCCGCGCTTCCAGGGCCGGGTCGGTCTCGTCGCCGACGTCACGGCCCTCGACGACCGAACCGTCGAATTCCAGTTCGTCGACGCCAAACCGGCGGTCGTCAGTCGGGCGCTGACGGTTCCGATCCTCCCGCGGCACGTCTGGCGGAAGCGGACGGATCGCGCCTCGATGGCGGGCGTCGACGTCTGGGCCGCGACGGAGGCGCTGGTGGCCAACAACGTCCCGCCAGTCGGGAGCGGTCCGCTCGCGTTCGTCGACAACACCCCCGACGAGGAACTGGTCCTCGAGGCGTTCGAGGATCACTTCCTCGCCGACGGACCCGTGCCCGGACTGCCGGAGAGCGTCCAGGACGGCCCCGCCTTCGATCGGATGACTCTGGGCGTCGTCGGGACGGACGCCACCGCCGTCGAAATGGTGGACACCGGCAACGCGGACGTCACCGGCACGCCCCTCGCCGCCGGGGTCGTGCCCCAGATCGTACGCTCGTCGGCGCTCGATCTGATCGCCACCCGGTCGGACGCGTTCTACCTGCTGGGATTCAACGCCAGACGTGCACCGCTCACGAACCCCCGGTTCCGGACCGTGCTCGCCCGCATCGTCGACCGGCAGACGCTCGCGTCGTCGGTGTTCGAGGGATACGCCAGACTGGCCGCGAGTCCGCTCCAGGGGACGGAGTGGGTTCCGCCGGACCTCCAGTGGCGTGAGGGCGAACCCAACCCGGTCAACCCGTTCCCCGGAACCGACGGGAAACTGGACGTATCCCGTGCCCGGGACCTGTTCCGGGAGGCTGGGTATCGATACGAGAACGGCGAACTGCTCGCCGATTAACCACGGAACAATGGCAGGCTACCGGACGACATGAGACGAGTACTGATCGACCTCGTGCTCCAGCTGGTCGCCGTCGTGTCCGTCACCCTACTCGTCGCCATGCTGATCGTCGTCGGTCCGACCCGGCTGGGCGAGTCCGTCGACCGAATCAGGTCGAACGTACGGACCATCGCGCCGACGGCCCTCACCCTCGCGATCGTTCTGCTGATCAACGGCGTCGTCCGCGACGTCGGCGTCGAGATGTCCTGGATCATCGGGGTCAACGTCACCGGGGTCATCCTCTCGATCGAAGGGGGATTCGTCGGTGTCCTTCAGTCCCTCGCCTCGCCGCCGTTGACCGCGTACTTCTCGCTGATCTACGTCTTCGGTTACTCGTTCCTGCTGACGTTCCCGCTCGTGCTCTACCTCCTCCACGACGACGCCCGACCCCTGCACGAGACCACCGTCGCCTACATCGTGAACTACGGCGTCGGCATCGTCTGTTACGTGCTGTTCGTCGCCTATGGCCCCCGGAACGTCATCCCGGAACTGGTCGACCCGCTGCTGTACACGAACTGGCCACAGTCCCAGCTCCTTGTGCGCCAGGTCAACGCGAACACGAACGTCCTCCCGTCGCTGCACACCTCGCTGTCGGTCACCGTCGCCCTCCTGGCCTACCGGTTCAGGGAGACGTATCCGCGATGGCTCCCCATCGCCGTCTGGCTGGCCGCCTCCGTCACCACCTCGACGATGTACCTGGGCATTCACTGGGGAATCGACGTCCTCGCCGGCATCGCGCTGGCCGTGCTGAGCGTCTCCGTCGCCGACCGCGTCCGGACCGACGCGGTCCGGGATCGCGTCGTCGCCGTCTACGGTCGCGTGGCCGGGTGAAACCCCCGTAATTCGCACGGCGACGACGTCCCACGGACCGCGACGGTTTTAGGCATGCCTTCCCTATCCCCGCCCATGCAGTGGAAAACGGACTGGGGACTCCGCTTCCGGATGTTCGTGACGATGTTCCTGCTGTTCGCTCTCTTCATCGTCTTCGCCGGGGCGTTGACGTGGTACGCCGGCGGCGGTCTCGTGATGATAGTCGTGCTATTCGGCGGGTTCTCGATCGCCCAGTGGTTCTTCAGCGATCGCCTGACGCTGTGGAGCATGGGTGCGAGCGAGGTGAGCAGGGAGGAGTATCCCGAACTCCACCGGGCGGTCGACCGCCTCGCCCAGCAGGCCGACCTGCCCAAACCGAAAGTCGCGGTGGCCGACAACAAGACACCGAACGCGTTCGCGACCGGACGATCGAAGAACAACGCTGCCGTCTGCGTCACGACCGGCATCCTCCGGACGCTGGACCGGGACGAACTCGAGGGCGTGCTGGCCCACGAACTCGCCCACATCAAGAACCGCGACATGACGGTGATGACCCTCGCGTCCTTCCTCTCGACGCTGGCCTTCATCGTCGTACGCTGGGGCTGGCTGTTCGGCGGCGGCCGGCGCAACCGCCAGGGCGGCGGGGGCATCATCGTCGCCATCCTCGTCTCGCTGGTCGTGTGGATCCTGAGCTACCTCCTGATCCGCGCCCTCTCGCGCTACCGCGAGTATGCGGCCGACCGCGGCGGCGCGGCCATCTCCGGCAAACCCGGCGCGCTGGCGTCCGCCCTGCTCAAGATCTCGGGCAAGATGGACCGCATCCCCGAGGACGACCTCCGGGACGAGGCCGAGATGAACGCGCTGTTCATCATTCCGATCGACAAGGGGATCGTCGGTCGACTCTTCGCCACCCACCCGCCGACAGAGGAGCGCGTCGAGCGGCTGCGCGAGCTGGAACGACAGATGGAGACGGTTTGATCGTCGGTCGGAGCGGGACCGACCCTGGCCCTCACTCGTCGGACCGTGACTCGGGGTACGCGTCGGTTTGCCACGGATCGTTCGGCATGAGCCGATCGGGAACGAGGACGCCCCGCACGTGGTGCCCTCGCGATTCGTGGTCGTCGAGCTCCTCGCCCTCGATCCGGGTCTCGCAGTCGTCGCAGTACCACGTCGTTTTCACGAATCTCCCTCCGAACCCGTGTGCTCGGTTGCCGTGGACATCGTGCTCGTACCGCCGATACGTTCGAGGAGTACCTCGGTCAGTTCGGTGGCCGCCCGCTCGACCGCCTCGCTGAGTTCGTCCCCGATGGAGACGTCGGCGGGTTCGACGCCCAGAACCCGTATCTCGTCGGGGAGATCGTAGACGTCACGCCCGGCGACCATCGCCTCCGTGAAGGAGACGTCGTGCATCGTCATCTCGGGGACGTCCGTCTCGAAGGTGCCGTCGACATACCGGTACTCGTGGATCGTCCCGGGGGACTCGCCGGTCTCGACCGCGTCGACGACGACGGCCCGCTCGGCCCCGCTCATCGCCTCAAGCGCCAGGAACCCCGTCGTGCCGGCGTCTGTCAGGCGGACGTCGTCCGCGGCCCCGGCCGGTGATCCCTCCAGTCGCTCGATGATCTTCGGCCCGACGCCGTCGTCGCCCATGATCGGGTTGCCGACGCCGACGACGGCGACGGTTGGCCCGTCAGTCATCCGCGGGCTCACCACCGTCTTCGCTTCCGCCGTCGGCGGCCGCGGTGGGTCGTTGCTCGTCGGGGTCCCCCTCGCTGTGGACGATGTACGCTTTGACGTCCCCGAACACCATCGACTTGAGGACGTCCCAGTTGCTCGGCAGGACGGCGAAGTAGACGTGGAACAGCACCATGACGCCGGTCACGAACGCCAGTAGCAGGTGGATCTGCTTGAGCGTCTCCAGGGCCAGCCAGCCGGCCGTAAAGCCCAGCGCGTCGATCCACCAGGTCGACTCGGTCGCCATCTCGCGATACATGCCGAAGCCGGTCAGCGCGAGGATCCCGATGAAGATGGCGATCCACCAGAAGAACGTCTTCTGCATCGGGTGGTGGGCGATCCAGTCCTCCTCGTCCTCGTCGTAGGCGCGCCGCGCGTCGTGGTAGTAGGGGAGGTACGTCCGCAGGCCGACGAACGCCTCGGCGATGGCGGTTCCGACCTGGACGTCCGCGAGTTCGAGCAGCTGGTGGTGCCTGTCGACGAAGACGTAGTAGTACGGGAAGACCACGAAGGTGATCGCGACGATCAGGATGCCCGTCCACATGTGGAGCCCGAACGCGACGTAGTAGCCGCCCCAGATTCCGGATTCGAGCAGGACGTAGTTGCCCGTCCAGATCGCGAAGCCGGTCCACAGCAGGAGGAAAAACAGGATCGCCTGGACCCAGTGGCTGATCCGATTACCCAGCGAGTGCCGTTCGATCTCTCGCCGTTCGGCCGTCTCTAGCTGTGCGACTCTGTCGTCGGTCTCCTTGAGGTCCGCACGGGCCAGTCGGACGAGCCGTCGAACGCGCCCGAGCGCGCCGCTCTCGTCGCTGGCGGGCGATCCGCTCGCGTCGTCAGTCGTCCCCGACATCGGTCATCCCTCCCGGCGACGCCGGTTCGAGGACGGTTTCGTAGGCTCCCGCCGGGCTATCGACGTGGACCGAGCAGGCCAAGCACGGATCGAACGACCGGATCGTCCGCATGACGTTCAGCGGGTTCTCGACGTCGACGACTTCGTCGCCGACGATGCCCTCCTCGATGATCGACGGATTACCCTCGCCGTCCCGTGGTCCGATGTTCCACAGCGTCGGCGTGATGATCTGGTAGCGTTCGATCGTCCCGTCCTCGACGTCCACGTAGTGAGAGAGCGTCCCTCGGGACGGCTCCCAGAGGCCGACCCCCTTGCCGGTGTAATCGCTGGGGAAGTCGGCCATCAGCGGTTCGCTCGGGTCGAACGCGTCCAACAGACCGAGCACCCGGTCGCGGACGATCAGTGCCTCCTGGGCACGGGCGACGAGGCGGTTGAGCGTGTTGCTCTCGGCCGGGCCGCCCCCCAGGGTCGCCCGGAGGTCGAACGGATCGTACCCCGAGATCGCGAGCCTGGCGAGCGGTCCGACCTCCATCGTCTCGCCCTCGAACCGGGGGGCTTTCCCCCACGAGTAGGCCCCGTCCTTCTCGGGGTCCGGCTCCGGTGGCTTCGCCTCGGTCGGGCTCCCGGCCGAGTCGTCGGTGTAGTAGGAGTACTCCGTGTCTTCGGAGATGCCCTCGACGATCTCCTCCTTCGTCATCGGTTCGACCGATCCGTCGCGATACACGCCGCGCTTGAAGATGAGGTCGCCGGACTCCGGATTCCTGAACAGCCCGTTGCTGTAGTAGCGGTTCGGTCCCGATCCGAGGTCGGCGGCCCCCTCCTGGGCGGCGGCCACGAGGATCGAGACGATATCGTGGAGCCCCTCGCCCAGTTCCGGATCGAACGCCCCGTTCTGGACGTTCTCGAGGACCTCCGGCACCGCCTCGGTCGGCCCGAGCCAGTTGCTGACCTCCCTGACGCGGGATTTGACGGTTTCCACCGTGGCGGCGTCCGGGTTCGTCGCGACCCCGCCCGGGATGAACGCGAGGGGGTGGGGGGCACGCCCGCCGAACTCCGCCAGCGCCTGCATGAGCTTTCGCTGGTTCTGGAGCGCGCCCAGGTACCCATCGCCCTCGAGTGGGTCGAGACGGTCGAAGCCCGTGTCGGCGACCGCATCGCTGTAGTCGGGACCGACGAGGGCGAACAGGTGGATCGCGTGGTTCCACAGGAAGAAGATGCCCTCGGTCGCGTCCCGGAGGATCTTGGCGTGCTCCGGGACGCCGTCGAAGGCGCCGGCGTTCATCGCCGCGTCCTCGGTCGCCCGCGACGAGCCGATCCGGTGACAGATGAAACAGACGCCACAGACCTTCCCCGTGAGCTGTGCCGCGTCCCGGGGTGACCGGCCGACGGTGATGATTTCGGCCCCCCGGAACATCTTCATCGTGCTCCTGGCCGCCGTTATCCGGCCGTCCTCGACTTCCAGCTCCATCCCGTGGTGGCCCTCGATGCGCGTCGTCGGGTCGATACTGATTTCTACCATGATCACTCACTCCGGTTTGTCGTTTCCGTCCCCAGCTTCGGCGCCTGACTGTCGATCAGCGTTCGACGCCGAGTGTTCCGTATCGACGTCCTCCGATTGTCCCCCGTTGCCGTTCCGTTCGGACTTCCCGTAGCCGGTCAGCTTCCGGGTTGCGTGGACACCGATGCCGACCACGCCGGCACCGACCGCAGCCAGCCCGGCCGTCTCGACGTCGACGCCGAAGACGTTCTGCCGTTCGACCTCCTGATCCAGCGGCTGGAATCGATCCCAGAACCCGGGTTCCATACAGCCGATACACGGCGCCCCCACGTTGAGACAGACGCTCGTCCCGTCGTTCCACAGCCGGGTCTGGTCGTCACAGTGCGTGTAGGGGCCGGCACACCCCATCTTGTACAGGCACCCCTCCTCGCCCGGTTTGTCCGCGAACTCGCCGCGGTCGAAGTAGCCTCGCCACGTGCAGTTGTCGTGGACGAGCGGTTCGTAGAACGGCTTCGGCCGGTTGTACTGATCGAGTTCCGGCGTGTGGCCGTTGAGGACGGTCGCGATCGTCAACAGCATGTAGTCGGGGTGGGGGGGACAGCCCCCGAGATTGATGACCGGAAGCCCCGATCCGGCGGTGAAATCCGGACCGAGCACCCCGGGTTGCTCGCGCTGCTCGAACTGGAGGCCCTTCGCTCCCGTGACGTTCTCGCCGACCTCGTGGAGCCGGTTTTTGTTCTCCGCCGCCGGCCAGCCGCCGAAGGATGCACAGTTGCCCAGGCCGATCACGTACTCGGCCTCGGGGGCCAGTTCCGTGACCCAGTCGACGAGCGGCTTGCTCGTCCCGTCCGGGCGCTTGCCGACCGTCGCGGCGGACGGCATCTCGGTCGGCACCGACCCCTCGAGGACGAGCACGTCCGGCGACTTGCTCATCGACTCGATGGCCGCCTCGCCCTGCTCCGGCATGAGCGTGGGGTGGAACGTCACCTCCATCCGGAACTCGCCCAGGGTCTCCTCGAGGGTCGGATACTGTCCCTGGAGCATCGAGATCGTACAGCCAGAACAACTCTGTCCCTGGAGCCAGACCACCTCCAGGTCCCCCTCCGTCGCCTGTTCGTACGCCGATGCGACCTCTGTCGTGTAGCGCGAAACGACCGCCCCCGTGGCCATCGTCCCGGCGAGTTTCAGGAAGTTACGTCGTGATCGGTCGATCATTGGAGACCCCTCCCGGCCTTGGAGCCGGTATCGACCGGAGAGAACTCCTAAACTTTCATAAAAGTACGTTATCGTTCCCAGATCTCTGGAATTCGTTAGCAATGAACAATACCCGGCGCGTCGCCGGACCCGTGGCGGTTAACTCGACGTGGCACCAACGCCCCCTCGAATGGGTCTCTTCGACTCGATCCGCGAGATGCTCGGCACCCGGGCCGAGGCCGACGCCACCCGTGACGCCGACCCGGAGGATCTCTGGGGGATGAGTACCGCCTACCTGACGATGGGGGCGGAACTCGACTTCGACCCCCTGGGGGCCGCGGCGCTGTGTTTCGGCGACGTCGACAGCACCGACTTCGCGTCGACGGTCGACGACGTGATGGCCATCCTGGAGCGGGGCGAGACCGAGACTGGGACGGAGTACGACCTGCAGTCAGACGCCCACGGCTACCAGTGGGTCGTCCTTCACGACGACGACCCCGAGGACCTGGTGACGAGCATCCACTTCGCCGCCGACACGTTCATCGAACGGGAGTACGGCTCCCGCCTGCTGGCGGCGGTCTTCGGCTTCGAACACGCCCGGGACGGGACGCTCGCCTACTGGATCTACTCGTTCCGTCGGGGGACTTTCTACCCGTTCGTGCCCACGGGGAGCAACGAGCGGGACCACAAGACCGAGTTCAAACTGGAGTCGGTGCTCGACGGCGAACTCGACGTGGAAGACGACGAGGAGTACTGGTACCCGCTGTGGCCGAGCCGGTCGGCTCGGCACCCCTGGGAGTGACGCGGTCGCGAACCGGGGACCGGTTCCCGGAGATCACTCCCCGTCGTAGTGCTCCAGGTGCTCCCGGAACTCGACGTGCAGCGGCGCTTCGGGATCGAAGGGGCGCTGGAGCGCGTCGAAGGCGGCCTTCTTGTCCCAGGACTGGAGCCCGCCGATCTCGCTCCGGTCCTCGAGGTCGCGGTAGTCGAGGTCGGGGGCGGTCAGTTCCCAGGCCCGCAGCCCCCGCTCCGTCCGGACGATCACGCTCGAGTACTCGTCGCTCGATCCGACCGACCCCACCGCGAGGTCCGCACAGTAGCCCGTGAAGTCGGCACACTCGTCACACCCCCCCAGCGCGGCGTCGTGGAAGTCCTCGATGTCCTCCGCGAGGACGCGATCGCCGTCGCGGTCGTCGACCAGGAGTTTCCCGCGGATGACGTCGATTTTGCCGATGTCCTCGGGATCGACGTCC
>JBLGCL010000092.1:0-10458 GCA_047617305.1 Natronomonas sp. | reverse complement strand
TGAGGGCGACGCCGAAGGGGCGGGCGCCGCCGACCTGGGTGTACTGCTGGATGTGGTCGGTGACGTCCTTGGTGAGGGTCTCGACGCCGATTGGTTCCTCGTAGCGGAGCTGGTTGACCTGGGCGTTTCGCCGGGCGAAGTCGATGAGCTGACGCGCGTCCGCGACGTGTCCCGCCGACGCCGCACCCACGTGGTCGTCGATCTTGTGCAGCTTCTCGACGCTGGACGCTTCGAGGAGCGGGGATCGGATCCGCTTGTCGGCGAGGAGGACGACCCCCTCCGCCGTGCGAACGCCGATGCTCGCCGTCCCTCGCTTGACCGCCTCGCGGGCGTACTCGACCTGGTATAACCGGCCGTCAGGCGAGAAGATCGTGATCCCCCGATCGTACGCCTGTTGTTGCTGTTGTCCCTGCATAGTTTCACTCGAGATCGAGTTCCGTCGCGCCCGCGAAGCCGTCCTCGATCCGCACGTCGGCGGCGTCCGCCCGCAGCACGGCGGACCGTTCGCGGCCCTCGAACGCGACGGATTTCTCGGCCCGGATTTCCGGTGGACCATTTAAATACTTTTCCTCACAGGCGCGGATCGTGCCGCTGACGCCCTGCACGGCGATCCGGACGGGGTCGCCGTTCACGTCGCTCACGCAGGCGAGGGCGGCCCGGGCCGGTTCGACCTCGCCGTGGCGCACGCGGAGGATCGCCTCGCCGACGCCGTCCGCGTATTCGAACCGGATCACGGTACCGTCGGCGTCGGCGCTGCCGGGATCGCCGAGCAGGTTCTGGGCCGCGTACCACACGGCGCGCTGGAACGACCCGCGGTCGATCGTCACGTCGGGCCACGTCTCGAGTTCGACGGCGAGGTAACGCCATCGCGGTCGGAGGTGTTTGGGGAGGTGTTTCATATGGTGCTCGTTCCTGTTCGTGGGTCAGTCGTGCCGGTCCGCGACGATCGCGCCGACCTGTTCGTGGACGCGATCCACGTCGGTCACGGCGAAGCCGGCGTCGGTCAGGATCTCGACGAGGGTCCCGACGGTCGCGGGGTCGTCGAGTTCGGGGTCGTAGAACGGCTCGTCTGGGTCGGGCTGGCCGAAGAACATCAGGTCGCCCAGAACGAACCGCCGGGGCTCGAACCCGGCGACGACCTCGATGGCCTCACGCTTCTCCTCGTCGTTCAGGTGGTGCATCGCGAAGTTCGAGACGATCACCTCGGCCGGCCCGTCGTACTCCGGCGCCCGGAACCGGCCGGTCCCGAACTCGGCGTTCCGGATCCCGCGGTCGGTGGCCTTCGATCGGGCCTCGGCGAGCATGCCCTCGCTGACGTCCCGTCCGACGACGCTGTCGGCGGCGTCGGCCAGCGTCAGCGCGATCGCGCCCGTCCCGGTACCGAGGTCGAGCACGACGTCGTCGTCGCTCGGGTCCGCGGCCTCGATCACGAGGTCGGCGCAGGCCCGGTACTCCGGCGGGTTGTCCTCGTCGTAGTCGCTGGCGATCTCGTCGAACCGATCGGCGTGCTCCTCAACGCTCTTCTTCATGTCGGCCCTCTCGGACCCCCGGCTCAATGAACGACTCGGACTGGCGATCCCGGTTGCGCTCCGTCAGCCGTCCCCACTCCCGGAGGCCCGCTTCGATGGCGTCCGCGTCGAAGCCGATCGTCTCGCCGAGCGCCCGGAGTTCGCGGGGCGCGCGCACGTGGAGGTGGGAAAACGGGTCGGCCGAGACGACGTAGGGCGCCTCGTAGGTGTCGATCAGTTCCCGGAGTTTCCGGAGCCCCTGGAGGACCTGGACGCGGGGGCCCCCACTGGTCCGGAGGACGTCGGCGAGGTTGACCTCGATCCGGACGCCGTTCTCGCGGGCGGCCCGGACCAGGACGTGGTTGAGGTCGCCGTCGCCCCGCATCGGGTGACAGAGCACGTCCACGCGCTCCTGTTCGACGGCGAAGCGATTCAACGCCGGCGTTCCGCCGTGGAGACAGAGGATCGCGTGGTCGGGACGGAAGTTCCCGACGTAGCCGCTGGCCTGGGTCGAATCGTCGGCGCGGATCTCGACGCCATCGACGACGTCGACGCCGTAGGCCTCGCCCACGGCCGCGGGATCGTACTCGGCGCGGGCGTCGCCGTGATTCCGGACGACGATGCCCTCGTAGCCCCAGTCGGCGGCCGTGCGAGCGAACCGCGCGACGGTGCTCTCGCCGTCCGGGCGGGCGTGGACGGCCTCGTACATACTCGCCCGGTGACGCGGCGGGGGCAAGTGACTGTCGGTCGGTCCTGGGTCGGGGAAGGGGGTCGTTCAGGCTCCAGTCGAGGTGCCCGGCGTCTCCGTCGTCAGGTCGCCGAAGTCGACGATCGCCACGTCGGTCGACACGAGGCCGTCGTCGTCCTCGCACGCGAGGTCAGTCTCCGGGTCGAAGCTCTCGTCCCGGTCCACGTCGCGGTGGGCCACGACACGAACCGATCGGGTCCCGTCGAGCGGTTCATCGAACCGGACGGCGTCACCGTCCGCGGTGATCCCGTGATCGTACTTGAGGGTCGAGACGTGTTCGGCGCCGAGGCGCTCGCCGTCACTGTATGCGACGAGGAAGACGCTGGCGTTCCCCTGGACGGTGTACCCGACGGAGGCCTGTCGCTTCGTCCACAGGTCGTACTCGCCGGCGTTCCCGAGGTTGTAGAACGACACCCACTGGATGGCGTCGGAACAGTTCGTCGTCCGGAGGTCGATCCCCGCCGTTGGCGAACGTTCGGGCTCGGTGTCGGGCGGTTCGTCGGTCGGGCTCGCCGTCGGGACGTCCGTTCCCGTCCCGGGGCCGGCAGGGGTGCCGACGCAACCCGCCACGACCAGCAGGAGGACAACGGAAACGAAAGCGAGTCGGCGCATACCGGACGGACGCACGTCGGCATGAAGAAGCCTGCCCATGCTACAAAACCGATTGTACCTCGCCGACGGACGCGGACGGGCGACGGATCGATCAGTTCAGGAGGCTCTGGGCGACGGAGGCGAGTTGATCGCTGTCGGCATCCCGGAGGCGGTCGTCGCCGAGCTTGAGGCGGAGCCGCGGTCGGCCGACGTCGATCGGCACCTTCTCGGTGTCGAGGAGATCCATGTCCTCGAGTTTCGTCTTCGTCCGGGAGAACGTCGCCTTCGAGGCGATCCCCACGTCCTCGCCCCACTTGCTGATGTCGTAGAGCAGCGCCTCGTTCTTGGCGGCGACGAGGAGGCTGATGGTCACCTCGTCGAGCCCCTCGCCGTTACCGCGGGCCGTCTCCAGCGAGTCGAGGACGCTCGTGAAGTCCTCCTCGACGTCGGCGCTGATCTCCTCCGAAAGCGTCCGGCGGACTCGCGAGAGCGGTGGCGTCCGGAGGCTGAACGGGTGGGCCCGCTCCCAGTGGTCGCTGTACGTCTCGTGGGCGGCGTCGACGAACGATCCGGCCTCGGCCGTGAGTCCGCCGACCTGACTCCCCGCCTGGACGATGGCGATCACGCGCTCCTCCGTGATCAGGAGGGAGTTCTCCGGGATCTCCCGGAGCGTCCGGAGTTCCAGCACGTCCTCCTCGATGAGGTCGGCCGCGTTGCTCGCGACGATGAAGTCGTCCATGACGTCCTTCAGCGTTCGTTCGTCGGCCAGGAGCCGGATCGACGGCGGCTCGCCGTCGAACGACGTCGCGACGTTGACGACCGCCTCGATCGTGTCCCCCGCGGGATTGACTACGAGCAGTTCCCCTCCGCCTTCCGCCATCGTCGTGGCGAGAATATCCTCAAGTTCTACGTCGAGTAAATTCGAGGTCATCTTCTACGTCACATAATAGAACTTCAGCTACTTAATTTTGTTGGGTTTTGATATCAGGTAATCAAAAGTTACCGACGTTTTCACCGTCTGAAAGCGGAAGAATGAATCCCTCGGCGTTTCGACGGACTCGCCTCGCCGGCCGCCGTTCGGTCCCTCCGCGTCGGGGATCCCTGCCCAAACGGCTAAGTGCGTCCCCGCGGAACCCGCGGACAGAATGAGGACGTCGAGGATACTGGCGGCCGTTTCGAGGCGGTTCGTCTCGCTGGCCAGCGGAAGCGCGTACATGGGCCCCTAACGGGTCGGGGTCCGAGTATCGACCGGCGTGGTCCCGCCGAGGAACGATCCCCTCACCCGTCCGGATCGGATCCTTCGAGTTCCCGGTAGAGCCGATCGGACCAGTAGAAGTCCCCGTCGTATATGACCGGGACCTCGGATCGGCGCAGGAAATCGACGACCTCGCCCCGGTCGAGGACGAACTCGGACTCGTTGCCACAGAGGTACGCGTAGTCGTTCCCCTCCACGTAGGGGTGATAGTGCGCTCCCGTCGTTTTCGTCGTGTACTGGTCGTAAGTGAGCAGGAACCGGTCGTCGTCCACCCGTTCGAGCCCTACTCTCGTCGGAAGGAGGCTCTCGTTCTGGCTGAGGGTGTGGGTCCCGTCCCCGACGACGGCGTAGTCCTTCCCCATCATGATCCGCCGGCGGGCGAGTCGGAGGGCCCGGTCGATGCAGAACCCGTGCATCAGCAGGCGGGCGAACGCCGACCCGACCGTGACCGCGTGCTCGTTGAGGACCTGCGAGAACGTGACGGCACCGGCGACGGCGCCCCGTTCGACGAGTTCCAGCCCCTCGTGGAAGGAGCCACAGGCGTTGAGGAAGAACGTCTCGCTCTCGACGGCGTCGAGGGTCGCCGCGGAGAGGTGGCCGTTCGGACACCGAAGGCCGTCCTCCTCGCAGTGCCCGATGTAGTGGACGAAGTCGGTGGGCGACTCGAAGACCGACGCGAGTTCCTCGACCGTGAGGAACCGCTCGACCGACAGGTCGATGGCGTACTCCTGGGCCCGCCGCCGATAGATCTCCTCGACGTCGGCGTGTTCGCTACCCATGTCCGGGTCGTTGAGAACGACCGTGATCCCCCGCTCGTAGCGTTCCCGGTCGAGAAACGCCAGTCGGTTGTGGTACGCCGCCGGCGTCGACTTGAACACGTCGATCGGAACGCCGTCGGCGAGCCAGCCGTGGCTCCGCCCGCCGCGCAGTTCGGGTTCGACCACGTCGACGCTCGCGACCGCTCCCGGGCCGGTCGTCGGGGCGCGATAGAAGTCGTCCAGGGTCCGTTCGACCAGGTCGCTCCCCTGGAGTTCCGAGGTCTTCGGTCGGGAGATCAACGCCAGTCGGTCGAGCAGGAACGGGAGCGTTTCCACGTGCTGGGCCTCCGGCGCGACGTACATCGTGAGGTGCCACTCGGGAAGCCGGTGTTCGATGGCCGAGAATGGAACGTCGAGGTAGGTTGCCAACCGATCGTCGGGGCTCGCCGCGTACAGGCGTTCGTCCTCCAGCCCGAGCGCGTCGAGGATGCTCGCCTCGGCCAGCGTCGTTCCGAACGGCCCCGCGTTACGGACGATCGAATCGAGGAAGAACGTCTTCCGGAGGAGGCGAGCGACCGATCGCTCCAGGTGGGGCGGCGGGTCGAGCTCTCGCTCGACCCCGGGGTCGGGGGCCCTCAGGAGTGGCGCCATCCGGTCCTCGATCGTCACCGCCGCCTGGAGGTAGTACGCGAGCGGGGCGAGGACGAACAGCTGATCGAGCGACGGCGGGGCCACCAACTCGATGCCGGTCTCGGGCGCCCTCGCGGCCACGTCGGCGGGGACGTCGAGTTCGTCGCCGGTCTCGACGAGCGGGGGATGGCCCCGGAGGGACGGGTACGTCCGATCGGGCGTCGACGTCTTGTGGGCGCAGCAGAGGTGCGAGAGGGTCGCGGCGAACCCCTCCGGCGTCGCGGGCGTGGTGATCGTGTGGGCTGGCCGTTCGTGGCGGGACCGGAACCCGGCGACGAACTCCCGCCGATCGGGAAACGAGACGACGACCTCCTCGAAGTCCTCGGTCTTTCGGATCGTCGCCGGCCCCTCGAACATGAGGTAGGTCTTGATCTCGGCGTCGACGTCGACGACGTACTCCCCCGCGGGGAGTTCGAGCGGGTCCGTCTCGTTGGCCAGCTCGTGGCGCCGGTCGCCCGTGACGGAGGAGACGAACACGACGGCGACGGGGAACCGGAGTTCCTCGGCGGCACAGGCGAGCGTCTCGTCGACGGGACGTGGTAGGTGGGCGTCCGAATCCGATACGGCGATGTCCCGAGCGGTGACGGCGAGTTCGGACTTGTTGGCGTCCAGGATCCGGAGTCCAGTCTCCGTCACCTCCCACTCTATCATTCGGATCGTGAGATGGGATCGGGGGCAGTTAGTTGTACCGGGACCCGGGCGCGCCCGAAACGGCCGTTTCGTCGCTTGTCCCCCGGAGGCGTTTCGTCGGCACGATCGCGGAAAGGTACACTTATGCGCCGTCTCCGACAGGTGTTAGACACATGCAATACGATCACGTTCGCGAGACGGATCCCGCGGTCGCGGACGCCCTCGAGGGCGAACTCGAGCGCCAGGAAGGGACGCTGATGATGATCGCCAGCGAGAACCACGTCAGCGAGGCGGTCATGGAGGCCCAGGGGAGCGCCCTGACCAACAAGTACGCCGAAGGCTATCCCGGCAAGCGCTACTACGGCGGTTGCGAGTGCGCCGATCGCGTCGAGGAACTCGCGATCGAGCGCGCCAAGGAGCTGTGGGACGTCGATCACGCAAACGTCCAGCCCCACAGCGGGTCGCAGGCGAACATGGCGGTCTACCTGGCGCTCCTCGAACACGGCGACAAGATCCTCTCGCTCGACCTGACCCACGGCGGGCACCTCTCGCACGGTCACCCGGCGAACTTCGCGGGCAAGAACTACGAGGTCGAACACTACGAGGTCGACGCCGACACCGGCTACCTGGACTACGAGGCGCTGCACGAGCACGCCCTGGAGTTCGAACCGGACATCATCGTGTCGGGCTTCTCGGCGTATCCCCGCGTCGTCGACTGGGAACGGATCCAGGAAACGGCAGACGACGTCGACGCCTACCACCTGGCCGACATCGCCCACATCACCGGGCTCATCGTGGCGGGCGAGCATCCGTCGCCGGTCGGCGAGGCCGACGTCGTGACCGGCTCGACGCACAAGACCATCCGTGCAGGCCGTGGCGGGATCATCCTGACTGACGACGACGAGATCGCCGAGGACGTCGACAGCGCCGTCTTCCCCGGCGTGCAGGGCGGTCCGGCGATGCACAACATCGCGGGGAAAGCCGTCGGGTTCGGCGAGGCCCTCGACCCCGAGTTCGAGGAGTACGCTGCCCAGGTGGTCGAGAACGCGCAGGTGCTGGCCGAGACCCTCCAGGACCGCGGGTTCGGGCTCGTCTCCGGAGGCACCGACAACCATCTCATGCTCGTCGACCTTCGCGAGTCCCACCCAGACGTGTCGGGCGGTGACGTCGAGGAAGCCCTCGAGGACGTCGGCATCGTCTTGAACGCGAACACCGTGCCCGGCGAGACGCGCTCGGCCTTCGATCCGAGCGGGATTCGGATCGGGACGCCCGGCGTGACGACGCGCGGGTTCGGGCCGGAACAGATGGAGACCGTCGGCGAGACCATCGCCGACGTGATCGACGCGCCCGACGACGACGCCGTCAAGGACGAGGCCCGGGACACGGTCCACACGCTCTGCGAGGAGTTCCCGGTGTACCGGTAAGCGCCGGGGCAGTCTCGGGGGCGTAATGGGGGGAATCCTTGCACCCGATCGTTACTGTTGGTATTTCTGATTGATAGCGGCAATAACATATTTGGTGCACCGGACGGAAGTGCAGGGCGGTGGGGTACATGGGGGTATCGACACCGACGACGGTTGCGGCACCGCTTTCGAACCACTTCCGCAATAGCCTGGAGTTACGGATTACCGCCGGGGTCGGGATTATCGGGCTCATCGGGGGCTCGCTGTGCGTGTACGTCTTCTTCGTCACGGCGAACTATCCGCTGTTCGTGGTCCTGCTCGGCGCGACGGTCGGGATCATGAGTTCCCTGGGACTGATCTCGGTCGACCAGTTCGTCGAGGTTCGCGAGCTCGAACGGAAGGTCGAACGGATCGAGGAGGGGGACTTCGACGTGGACCTCTCGACCGACCGGGACGACGAGATCGGCGAACTGTACGCGTCGGTCGCCAACATGCGTGACGCCCTCGAGGCGTCGCTGTCCGACGCCGAGGCGGCCCAGCAACGGCTCCAGCGAACCAACGAGCGGCTGGAACGCCGGGCCGAGGAGTACGGGGCCGTCATGGCCGAGTGTGCCGACGGGGACCTGACCCGGCGGCTCGAAGCCGACGGCGAGAACGAGGCGATGGGGTCGATCGCCACCTCGTTCAACGAGATGATGGACGACCTCGAACCGATGCTGGGGGAGGTCAAGACGTTCGCCGAGGCGGTCGCCGCGTCGAGCGATCGAGCCAGGGACCGATCGGTCGAGATGCAGGACCGGGCGGAAGCCGTCGCGGACGCGATGGAAGGGATCGCCAAGGGCTCGAAGGCCCAGCGCGAGCGCCTGGACGACGTCGCCACGGAGATCGACGACTTCTCGTCGACGAGCGAGGAGGTCGCCGCGGCGGCGAACGAGGTCGCGGCGACGTCGGAGTCGGTGGCCGACCGCAGTGCTGCCGCACGGGAGGCGGCCGTCGAGTCCCTGTCCGAGGTCGAGCGCATCGAGGAATCGACCGACCGGACGATCGACGAGGTCGAGACCCTGAGCGACCTGGTCGAACGGATCGACGAGATCACGGGGTTCGTTTCGGACGTGGCGTCCCAGATCAACCTCCTGGCGGTCAACGCGACGATCGAGGCCGCCCGCGAGGGCGATGAGCCGACCGCCGGCAGCGCCGGGTTCGACGCCGTCGCGCGCGAGGTCAAGTCGCTCTCGGAGTCGACGAAGGAGGGTGCCGACGAGATTTCGGACCTCGTGGCGGAACTCGAAACGCAGGCGGGAACCGTGGTCGAGGAGGTCGAGTCGACGGAACACCACATCGCATCCGGGCTGTCGACGATCGAGGCCGCCCTCGAGGAGACGACCGAAGTGACCGAAGCGATCGAGGACGTGGACGGGGGGGTGCAGGAGATCACGACGGCGACGGAGCGACAGGCGTCCTCGGCGGAGACGGTCCGGACGGCCGTCGAGGACGTCGCGCGGATCAGCCACGAGACGGCCGACTCGGCCAGGTCGGCCTATCGTGCGGTCGAGGCCAAGCGGGACCTGAGCGAGTCGCTCGCGGACCGCAACGAGGCGCTTCGGGATAGGGCGATCGACCTGGAAGCGGCGGTGGATCGGTTCGAGGTGGCCGACTTCGAGGACGCCCGGGCGCCCGAACGGTAGCGGGAAAACCCGACTGGCGAATTCTCGGGCCGGTGGGGGCACCCGTCGTCGGCTTGCGAACCGGCCGTTAAGCCCCCTTCTCTAATTTTTATATCACGTGTCATGTTAGCTCGTTCCAAGGTAACACGGCCTTTCAGTCTTGCACTTTTCGATCCCGAACCGGGGCGTTGAAGGAAGGCGCGAACGTATTTTCCTCGTATGACCGAGATAATGGACGGCGAGGCGGTGGCGGCCGGCCTCAGGGACGACCTGCGGTCGAGCATCGAGACGCTCGCCGACCACGGCGAACGCCCGGGGCTGGCGACGGTGCTGATGAGCGACGACCCGGCGAGCGAGACGTACGTCAACATGAAGCAGAAGGACTGCGAGGAGGTCGGCATCGAGGGTATCCACGTCGAGATCGACCCCAACGAACCGCCGCAGAAGCTCTACGACACGATCGAGGACCTGAACGCGGATCCCGAGGTTCACGGCATCCTGATCCAGCAGCCGCTCCCCGACTACGTCAACAGCCGCGCCGTCATCCGTCGCGTCGACCCCGTCAAGGACGTCGAGGCCATGCATCCGGAGAACATCGGCCGGTTCGTGGCCGGCTACGCCCGGTACCGTCCGTGCACGCCCTTCGGCGTCCAGCACCTGCTCGAGGAGTACGACATCGACACGCAGAGTTGGGACGTGACCATCGTCGGTCACTCCGACATCGTCGGCAAACCCCTCGCGAACCTGATGGTCCAGAAACAGGAGGGCCCCGACGGGAGCGCCGGCGAGCCCCACGCGACGGTGACGATCTGCCACGTCGAGACCCAGGACCTGGCCGAGAAGACCCGCAACGCGGACGTGGTGGTCGTCGCCACCGGGGTCCCGGAGCTGATCGACGGCTCGATGATCAGCGAGGGCACCGTCGTCGTCGACGTGGGGATCAACCAGGTCGACGCGGACAACGAGAAGGGCTACGAGCTGGTCGGCGACGTCGACTTCGAGAGCACGAAGGAGCAGGCCAGTTACATCACGCCCGTCCCTGGCGGCGTCGGCGCGATGACCCGGGCGATGCTGCTGTACAACACCGTGAAGGCGGCCCGGATCCAGACGGGTATCGACGTCGACCTCCCCTCTTTCTGCAAGGCCGGCATCCCGCCGTACACCCCCGAAGCCCAGACCCACCCTCCGGCCGAAGCGGCCGACCGCTAACC
>JBLGCL010000091.1:0-10512 GCA_047617305.1 Natronomonas sp. | reverse complement strand
CCCCCGGAAACCGTCGACCTCACGCGGGGTTCTCGATTGCGACCCGGACGCCCCGGTCCCCCACGTCCGCCGCGAAGGCGTCGGCGTCCGCCTCGATCGCCTCGAACGTGTCGTAGTGGACCGGCACCACGAGGTCCGGTTCCATCGCCCCGGCGAGGGCGGCCGCCTCGTGGCGATCCATGGTGAACGCCCCGCCGATCGGGGGCAGAAAGACAGCGGCGTCGATCGCACGGTGCCCCTCGAGCGCGTCAGAGTCCCCCGGCCAGAAGACGCCCGTCCCGTCGACGGAGAGGCGGTACCCGACACCGAAGCCCTTCGGGTGGTGGGGCGATCCGTCGGCACGGGTGTGGGGGCCGTCCGGTTCGTTGTACGCCGGCACGCTCCACAGCGCGACGCCCGCTTCGGTCGTTCCGCTCTCCTCGCCGATCCGGACGACGTCGTACGGGAGGGCTTCGACCGGCAGGACGTCCCGGTCGTTACCGGCAGCGTCCACGCCCTCGTAGACGACCACGGTCGCGTCGTCGGCCGCGACGCGGTCGATGCCGTCGGAGTCGTAGTGGTGGTCGTGGGTCACGCAGACCAGGTCGCCGTCCTCGGGTCGGTGGCCATCGAGGACGCCGTACTGGCCCGGGTCGAGGTAGACCACAGTCCCGGATCCCCCCTCCAGTCGGACCGTCGCGTAGCCGAACCAGTCAACCTGCAAGTCGTCGTGTTCCACAGTCATGAGGGCGGCTTGCGGTCCCGGTGGGATGAATCTGCCGTCCGTGACCGGGCGCGTGGGCGATCGCTCAGGCGTCGCTCTCGCCCAGCGACTCGACGCGTTCGAGCGCGTCGGCGTCCTCCGGGTCCTTGTCCTCGCGGACGCCGACGAACCGCGGGAACCGGAGCGCGTAGCCCGACTCGTAAGTCGGCGAGGACTGGATCTCCTCGTACCCCACCTCGAAGACGACCGCCGGTTCGACGGCCGCGGTCTGGCCGGTCTGGGTCATCACGTGGGGTTCGATCAGGTCGGTCAACGCCTCGAGTTCCTCGTCGGTGATCCCCGTCGCGACCTTCCCGAGCGTCGCGTAGCCGTCGGACGTTCGGGCCGAGACCTCGAACGTCCCAAGCAGCGACGCCCGCCGGCCTTCACCCCACTCGGCCCCGGTCACGACGAGGTCGAGCGTCTCCACGTCGGGCTTGCGTTTCAGCCAGTGCTTGCCCCGCCGGCCGGGGGTGTACGCCGAGTCCGGATCTTTCAGCATGATGCCCTCGTGTCCGGCGTCGAGCGCCTCGCGATCGACGGTCTCGATCTCGTCGGCGTCGGCGCCCACGACGAACTCGGTTCTGACCGACGCGTCGACCAGCGCCTCCAGTCGCCCGCGCCGTTCAGAGAGGGGGGCGTCGAGGAGGTCCGTGCCGTCGACGTGCAGGCAGTCGAACAGGCGGAGTTCGACGGCCACGGCCTCGCGGGCCTGCTCGACGTCGTACTTCCGGCGGAACCGTCGCAGGATTTCCTGGAACGGACGGGGACTCCCGTCCTCGTCGATCGCCACGACCTCCCCGTCGAGGATCGCGGGCCGGTCGAGTTGGGCCTCGACGGTCTCCACGACCTCCGGAAGCGGGTCGGTCACGTCCTCCATGTTCCGGGAAAACAGCCGGACCGACGACCCGTCGTAGTGCACCTGGACGCGGGCGCCGTCGAACTTCCACTCCACGGCGGCCGCGTCCCACTCGTCGAGCGCCTCGCTCACGGTACCCGCCTGGGCGAGCATTGCCTTGACCGGGCGGCCGACCTCGAGGGTCATGTCGCGCAGGGCCGACTCGCCCTCGTCGCGAGCCACGACGGCCACGCGCCCGTAGTCGTTCGACACCTGTAGTGCGCGCTCGACCGCCTCGACGGGGGCGTCGAAGGCGGCCGCGATGGCGTCGCGAACCGTGCCCTCGCCGACGCCGATCCGCATCTCCGACAGGACCAGCCGCGCCAGGAAGCGGGCCTCGTCGTCGGTTGCGCGGTTGAGGAGCCCGAACAGGGCGTCCACCTTCGACCCCTGGCTCCCCGCCCCTTCGGCGGCCGCCAGCCGTTCGAACTCCGCGTACACGTCGCCGACCGTCGTCGGCCCGGATTCCTCCGTGAACGCTCCCAGTCCCCGCTGGGCGCCCCGATCGTAGCTCGCCGCGACTGCACCGATGTCGCCTTTCTCGGCCAGTCGCTCCTCGACGTCCGCCGGGGTCACGTCAGGGCCGGCGGCGCGGGCGATGGCCGCGTAGCAATAGCTCGGCCCGACGTCGAGCGTCCGGGAGTCCCAGCCCGGGAAGATCCGGCCCTGGACGAACCGGGCGACGATCGGGAGGTCGTCGTCCGCCGCCTCCAGAAGGTCCGCCACGCGCTTGCGGATCTCGGTATCCGCGGATTCCGCTTCGATGTCGGCCGCCCGGTCGGCGAACGCGGCGAAGTCCATGGCGTTACAGGTCGGAATCGCGGCGCCCCCGATTTAAGCGACGCGGTCACGCTCGACGAGGATGGCCCGTTGTTGGGGCGCCGTCGGTGGGTACGAACACGCCGCGCTCGATTATGGAGACGAGGAACCATCGGGAGGAGGACGGGGGCCGAACCGATCGACGCCGTCCCGCTAGCCGCGTTCGGCTCGCCCGCCAGACGGTCACCACGAGCCTCGCCGTGACCATCCAGCCCGTTGCCTCGCATATCGGCCCGGACGCGGTTCCGAACACTTTTTCTCGGATCGGCGCGGGGGTTCGACTATGCGGGTCGTCCACGACCCCGGGGCGGGCGATCCTCGACCGCTGGCGACGGACGTGGGGATCGCCGATTCCGTCCTGTCCCGCGGGCGGGGCCTGATGTTCCGGCGGTCGATGCCCGAGGACTACGCGCTCGTGTTCGAGTTCGGCCGGGTCGGCCGCCGAAACGTCCACATGGTGTTCGTTCCGTTCCCCATCGACGTGCTCTGGCTCGAAAACGCAACGGTCGTGGCGGTCGAGCGGCTCTCGCCCTGGACCGGGCTGGCAACCCATCGGGCCGACACCCTGATCGAACTGCCCGCTGGCGCGGCCGACGGGGTCGAAGAGGGAGACGACGTCCGGGTCGAGCCCTGAGACGACGAGCGGGCCGTGGATCGCACTGCCGAAACCGATGCACGGAGGCGGCGTGCAGGAACCGGGGCCCAAGCGTGTACTCGGTTCGACCAGCGACAGAGACATCCGTCGAACTGCCGGGGGCCCCGAAGAGGGAAACCTTTTGCTGGCGGCGCGTGCAGGCCAATTCGATGGTCGACCGTGACGACGTCTGCGTCCTCGTCCCCGCCTACAACGAGGCCGAAACGATCGGCGAGGTGGTTCGGGGGTTCCGCGATCAGGGGTTCGATCGCGTCCTCGTGATCGACGGCCGTTCGACGGACGACACGCGGCCGCTGGCAGAGGACGCCGGTGCCGAGGTGGTCGTCCAGTCGGGGTCCGGACGGGGGTCGGGGAAGGGCCAGGCCGTCCGGGAAGCCCTGGAGTTGATCGAACGACCCTACGTCCTCCTCGCCGACGGCGACGGCACCTATCGTCCCGAGGACGCCGACGCGATGGTCGAACCGCTGTTCGAGGGCGAGTGCGAGCACGTGATCGGCAACCGGTTCGCCGACATGCGTCCGGGCGCGATGTCCCGCCTGAACCGGGCCGGGAACCGCATCATCAACTGGGGATTCCGGCGGATCCACGGCCAGGACTTCGGGGACATCCTCAGCGGGTACCGGGCGTTCACGCTGGATTCCGTCGGGAAGATGGCCCTCACGGCCCAGGGGTTCGGCATCGAGACCGAGATGGCCGTCGAGTGCGTCAAACAGGGGATCGAGACCTGCGTCGTCCCCGTCACGTACGAACCGCGGCCGGACGAATCGACGACCAACCTCCGCCCGTTCAGGGACGGCGGCATCATCCTCCTGACCCTCTACCGGATGGCGAAGACGAGCAACCCGCTCTTCTACTTCGGCAGCGTCGGCGTCCTGTCGTTAGTCCTCGGAACGGTCATCGGGGCGTACGTCGGCGTCGAGTGGGTCACCCGACGGACGAGCCACGAGGTGCTCGCGTTCGTCGCCGGGTTCCTCGTCCTCCTGGGGATCCAGCTGGGCATCTTCGGCCTGCTCTCGGACATGGTCGTCTCGCTCCACCGGGAACAGATGCGGCGACTCGATCGTCTCGACGACGCCATCGAGGACGACGACTAGGTCCGACGGGCCGGCGTCCGGGGGCCGAAAGCGGCGGACGATCGCCCCCTTCAGAACGGAAACAGCGAACGGAGCCGCTGGAGTAACGACGGCGTCCGGGACGCGCGATACTCCTCGAAAACGGGGTGCAGCGCGTTCAGGAACTCCTGCTCGTCCTCGAACCGGTCGACGTCGACGTCGTCGAGGACCGTCTCGAACGCGACCGTGCTGCCGCTGGCGTCGTAGGGAACCGACTCGTCCCTGAACGCCGACCGGACCATCTCGCGATCGGCCGGGAACGACAGGTTTCGTTCGTCGAGGCGGGCGTCGACGGCCGCGATTCCGAACTCGATGGCCTCCGGTTCGCTCGTGTCGTCCGTCGGTGGCCGAACTCCCATCGTCGCCAGTGGCTACGACGCCGACCCTCATAAATGACGGTCAGACCGGTCGCAAGGACTTTCGACCGACGCGCACACGGTTCGAACATGACCGAGTATACGACGGTCTCGATTCCGAAGGACCTCGCGGAACGGGTCGAGGAGACGATCGAGGGGACGAGTTTCTCCTCGACCAGCGATCTGGTCCGGTTTCTCCTCCGGAGCATCGTGATCCAGCACCAGCAACGCGGCGAGTTGACCGAGGCCGAGTTCGAGGAGATCACCGAGCAGTTGCGGGACCTCGGTTACCTGGAGTGAAGGCCGGAGCGCCGCGGGCGATCGGGATTACTCGTCGGCGTCCCCGAGGGACCGCCGGGGAGGCGTCGCCTCCAGGATCTCGAGTTCCTGGCGCCGCCCGCGCCGGTCGTAGGCGGCGATCGAGTCCCGGTCCCAGGGCGGCACGGCCACGAACACGACCGCGTGGAGGTCGTCGCGCCGATCGAGTTCGATGTCCCCTATCGGGTGAGAGACGAACCGACCCTGGGTCTGTCCGAGGGGCGTGCCCAGGTCCACGCCGAAGACCGCCGACACGGACCCGCCGCTGCTGGGCAGGTAGAAGTCGGAGAACACCGGCGTCTCCGTCGGGACCGCGTCGATCGCGAGTTCGTCAGCCGGCGACGTCGCCAGGCCAACAGTTACGTCGTCGGGATCGGCGTTCTCGGCCATGTCGAGGAGAGCGTCGACCAGGCCACTCGTCGCGTAGATCACGTGCACGGTTGGGACTGGTCACGAATAACCCCGTCGCCGGCCCGGATCTACCCTCCGCCCTCGACGCGCCGGTTGGATTCCTCACAGGGGACGCCAGGTCCGCGGCGAGTCGTTCAATCGCTCGGCGCCGTCCTCGGTGACGACGACCAGGTCCTCGATTCGGACGCCGAACTCGCCCTCCAGGTAGATCCCCGGCTCGACGCTGAAGACCATGCCCGGCTCGAGTTCCCGCTCGTTGCCCGCCACGACGAACGGCGGTTCGTGGACCTCGAGACCCACCCCGTGACCGGTCCGGTGGATGAAGGCGTCGCCGTAGCCCGCCGCCTCGATGACGTCCCTGGCCGCGCGGTCGACCGCCCCGGCCGTAACGCCCGGTTCGATCGCATCGATGGCCGCGTTCATGGCCTCCAGGACGGTGCCGTGGACCGTTTCGAACTCCTCCGGCGGGTCGCCGTCGAACACGACGGTCCGGGTCTGGTCGCCGGGATACCGGTCGACGAACGCGCCGAAATCGAGCACCACCGGATCGCCCGGGCGGATCTCGCGATCGCCGTGGGTGCGATGTGGCATGGCGCCGTTCGGGCCCGATCCGACGATGGTCTCGAAGGAGGGCTCGTCGCCGCCCGCGTTCGCGAGGCGGCGCTCGATCTCCCGGGCGAGTTCGGCCTCGGTCATCCCGATGGCGTCGGCGCCCATCGCCCGGATCGACTCGCTCACCTCGTCGGCCAGTGTCCCCGCGCGCCGGAGCGTCTCGAGTTCGGCCTCGTCCTTGCGGATCCTGCGGTCCTCGAACACCTCGCTCGCCAGGCCGAACGTCGCGTCCGCGAGCGTCTCCCGGAGGTCGAGGGTGAAGGTGGCCCACATCGTGTCGTCCAGGAGCAGGTGCCCGCCGTCGAGGTCCTCGTGCGCGGCGACGGTTTCGAGGACCGCGAGGGGATCCTCGTCGTCGTCCCAGGACCGCACGTCCTCGATCCACGTCCCGTCGCGGAGCTGTCCGGCGTACATGCTCGGCGCGATCACCGTCGGATCGCCCTCGTCCGGGACGACACACAGGAAGTGCCGCTCGGACGGCTCCTCGTGGAAGCCGGTCACGTAGAAGAGGTTCGGGCTCGGGAAGAGGACGGCCGCGTCCGCCCCGACCCCCCGAAGGGCTCGCTGACAGCGTCGAGTTCGATCCTCGAACGGGTTCGACATGAACGTACCGTGGGAGGCGGCGATGATAAAGCCCGGTCGAACGCCGTCAGGCGAGGCGACCCTCGTCGCCGCCCCCGGCTCCCAGAAGCAGCGTTCCGGCAGCGATGGCGAGGACGCCCCCGACGGCCAGGAGGCCGACGACCGCCAGCGAGGACGCCCGAACCAGCATCAGCCCGAAGACGGCGACCGTACCGATAGCCACCAGGACCGCGCCGCCCACGTTACGCGTGGACCGTTGACTCATTAGCCGGCCATGAGCCGCCGACGCGCATAACCCTTGCGCCCGTCACCAGCGGTGGCATCGGCGGAAAATCGTCCGTCCGGTCGGTCCAGGGGAACCGATCCGCGGCGGTCAGTCCGACCCTTCCTCGGTGTCGACGAACCCGTCGAGGTCGAACTCGTCCGGGGATCGACCGGCCTGGTCGATGACTTCGCCGGTGACGACGACATCACAATCGACGCGGGTCGCGACGGCGAGCGCATCGCTCGGTCGCGCGTCCATGACGATCTTCCTTCGCTCGCCGCCGTGGTACTGCTCGGCGTCGATCTTGGCGTAGAACGTGCCGTCCGAGAGGTCGTCGACCCGGACCCGGTCGATCGCCCCGCCGAACTCGGTCACCATGTCGACGAACAGGTCGTGCGTGAGCGGCCGCTCGAACGGTTCGTCGGAGATGGCGATCTGGATTGACTGGGCCTGGTCGGGGCTGATGAAGATCGGCACCCACTCGTCGCGGGCCTCGAGGATGACCATCGGCGTCCCGATGCCTTCTTCCCCGACGCCGACCCCCACCCCCTGGACGGTTGCGCTGTGTTCCATAGCGGCCCTATGGACGGGACCAGCAAAGGGGTTTGGTGCCGACCCCGTTCCGGCCGGGCGACCGAGCGGCCGGGGCGCCGATCGAACCTCGGTAGGTACAAGGGCGGACCGTCCCAGGTTCCCGGCATGATCGGCAAAGTCAGCCCCGACGACCTCGCCGCCCACGTCTTCACCCACACCGGGGCGGAGAGCGACGCCGTCGTGCAGGGCCCCGCGTACGGGGAAGACGCCGCGGCGATCGACCTGGGCGGGCAACTGCTCGTCGTCAGTTCGGACCCCATCTCGCTGGCGATCGACCGCGTCGGGACCCTGGGCGTCAACGTCGCGTGCAACGACGTCGCCGCGTCCGGCGCCGACCCCCAGTGGCTCACGGCCTCCGTCCACCTGCCGGGCGACGTCGACGACGGCGACCGCGCCATCGAACGGATCGCGAGGCAACTCGACGCGGCCGCCCGGGAGGTCGGCGTCGCGATCGTCGGCGGCCACTCCGAGTACGACCCCGGGCGTTCGCGCCCCCTCCTCGGACTCACCTGCATGGGAACGACAGAGCGGTTCGTCCCGACCGGCGGTGCCCAGCCGGGCGACCGGGTGCTCCTGACGAAGGGCGCCGCCATCGAGGGCACGGCGATCCTCGCGACGGACTTCCGCGAGCGCCTCCCGTCGGTGCCGGACGCCACGCTCGATCGCGCCGGTGACTTCTACGGGGACATCAGCGTGATCGGGGACGCGCTCGCGGTTCGCGAGTACGCCACCGCCATGCACGACCCGACCGAGGGCGGCCTGATCGACGGCCTGCTGGAACTCGCGGCGGCGTCCGGCGTGGAGGTCGCGGTCGACCGCGAGGCAATTCCCGTCCGGGAGGAGACCGCGACGATCTGCGAGGCCGCCGGGGTCGATCCACTCCGGATCTTCGGCTCGGGCGCCCTGGTCGCGACCGTGCCGGAGGACTCGCTCGGGACGGCGCTCGACGCGGCCGACGTAACGGCGGCCGAAATCGGCGAGGTGCGAGAGGCGGACGACCCGCGCCTCGAGCTGGACGGGGAAACGCACACCGAACCGGTTCGGGACGACCTCTACGCCCTCTGGGAGTAGCGACGGCCGGCGTCCCGGGACGCAGCCCTCACCCCGAGAACCGGTCGGGACGGAACGCCGAAAGGTCGGATTCCGGCGTCTCCCCACGCACCGTTTGCGCCACCAGCCGACCGCTGTAGGGGCCGATCTGGAGCCCGGTCGGCCCGTGGCCGGTCGCGAGAAACGCGCCGTCGACGTCGGGGACCGGACCGAGAATCGGTAGCCCGTCGGGCGAGGCGGGGCGCAAGCCCACGTCGACGTCCCGGAACGTAGCGTCCCCCAGCCCCGCCGCGAGCCGGAGCGCCGCGTCGAGCACCGTCCGGACCCCCTCCGGCGTCGTTCTCGGGTCGAACCCGACGTCGGACTCCCTGGTCGCGCCCGCGACGATCCGCCCGTCGGGCCACGGGACGAGGTAGTGATCCCGGAACCCCGTCACGATCGGCCAGTCGACCGGGTCGGCGTCGGACATATCCAGGTGCACGAGTTGGCCCCGCTGCGGCTCGACCGGGACGTCCACCCCGAGCTGGTCGCCGAAGTCCCGCGACCAGGCGCCGCCGGCGACGACGACCGCGTCGGCGTCGTACCGATCGTGACGCCCGACCACGCCAGTGACCCGCCCGTCCTCGACCTCGATCCCTGTCACGTCCTCGTGGGTGATCGCCAGTCCGTGGCCCTCCCCGGCACGCTGCAGGGCCGTCGTCAGCCGCGTCCCGTCGATCCGCATCGCCCGATCGTACTTGAACACCCGACTCGCGTCGGAGATGGGCGGGAACAGCTCGCTCGCCAGTTCGGGATCGATCTCCTCCACCGTCCCCGGTTCGGGATACCCGACGTCCCCGGACCGGCGTTCGATCGCCGACAGTCGGTTCTCGAAGCGGTCGACGTCGGACTCGTCGACCGCGACCGCGAGGAGGCCGGTCCGGGCAACGCCCGTCGCCTCGTCGCTCTCCGTCTCCAGGCGGTCCACGAGCGGACGATAGTACTCGAAACTGTCGACGGCGAACTGGAACCAGTCCGCGTCGTCCGTTCGGCTGCTGGTCGCCGGGGACACGATCCCGGCCCCCGCGTCGGTCGCCCGCCCCTCGTCCCGCCGGTCGAGCAACAGCGTCCGGGTGCCGGATCTGGCGAGGTGGTACGCCGTCGACGCCCCGACGATCCCACCCCCGACCACCACGGCGTCGTACATGGATCCCGGTTCGCGTCGCTAGCCTATCGGTTTTTGGGCCGTCTCGGATCGCCGGAAGGGCCGTGTCCGGGCCCCGGGCACGTCGGGCCGGGACTGTCGATCCCGACCGGGACCCGACCCTGAACGCGGCGCTCGTAGAGGCGGTCGGCTGGCGGCTGCGACGGGCCACGTGGTCGGCCTCGGCTGTTCTGACGTCACGCTATTGATCGCCGGGTCGGAGGGCGTCGCCCGCCCGTCGGGTCCCGGGGCGAACGAGAAGGGCCGCACTGCCCACTTTCGATTGATGCGTCCCGAAACGGCCCGGCCATTACATTATTGAAAGCCCGAGACGTTCGGGATCGCATGTGCATTTCGGCGAGCATTGTCCCGAGCGGAGCTTTCGAGTCCGAAATCATCATCTCTTACAGGTACCCCGGAGAACCGTAGGAATAAAGCGATCGGTGGGTGAACATCGTACCCGTTCCCCCCGACGTTCCACCGGCACGATCCGGGCGAAAAACAACAATGGGCATCGACTTCAGGACTGACTCCGACGGGGACATCGAAATCACGGACTCGATACAGCGGCGCCACTACAAGATCGAACGCCCGTCGGGCAACGGGGTCGATCCGGCCGAATCGGCGGACCACCGCTATCCCGTCGACGAATCGGTCCGGACGGTAGCGGCGGAACTGACCCTGCCGGGCGTCGTCTCGACGTTCGTCAGGAACAGCGACGGCGAGATGCTCACGGAACTCCAGGACTACGACTTCCAGACGTTCGACGACGGCGAGTACATCATCGAACTCGGGGCGCCGATCAAGCTCTACCTCCGTTTCAGCACGGGGTTCTCCGTCGGGTCGACCGGCGATCGGATGCGGTTCTCGTTCGAGTCGCCCACGGCGGTCCAAATCGGCGCCCGGTCGTATCAC
>JBLGCL010000090.1:0-10517 GCA_047617305.1 Natronomonas sp. | reverse complement strand
GCATTACCCGTATAGCCGCCGAGACGGGCACGATTCTCAATTATTGATACTTATTTTTCCTATATTTATTGAGAAATCAACTACACTGAACCCCGTTATTGCCTTGGCACCGGCGGGGAAGATCCCACGATCGCCACCGGGCGCGGCCGCGGCGCCGGCGACTCGAACGTCGGCGAACGGATCGTCTCGCAGCTCCTCTCGGAACTCGACGGTACCGAGGAACTGGAGGGCGTCGTCGTGGTCGCCACTAACCGTCCCGACCTCATCGACTCGACGCTCCTCCGGCCCGGCCGGGTCGACCGGCACGTCGAGGTCGGCGAGCTCGACGAGGCGGCGACGATCGCCGTCCGGGAGTACGTCCACGCGACCGCCGGGGGCGAGGACGAGGACGCCGCCGTCGAGGACATCGAACTGACAATGGACCACTTCGAGCGGGCCCTCTCGGCGGTCGAGTCGAGCGGGGACGAGGACCAACGGTCGATCGAGGGCATGGTTGAAGCGGTCTGACGGAAGTCGCGTTATCCCCGATCGGGGCCGCCACGAACCCGGCCGCCTCGGGCTCCGTTCTTCCCCCGCTACGAGGAAAACACTATCTTTTCATCCGGCCAAGGGGACGTATGGCGTCCGAATCGTCCATCGGCGAGTCGTTCCGGGGCATCATCGAGGCGGTCCGCGACCACGCGGGCGTCGAAACGGCCTTCGGCGAACCGATCGAGCGCGAGGGGCGGACCGTCGTCCCGGTCGCGCGCGTGGCGTACGGGTTCGGCGGCGGTTTCGGCGAGGGGGACCAGGTGACGGACGAAGACGAGGGGACGGTCGAATCCGGCGGCTCCGGCGGCGGTGGGGGCGGCGGCGCGGTGACCCGCCCCCTCGGCGTCATCGAAGTCACCGATCACGAAACGCGGTTCGTCCCGCTCGGCGACCGACGGCGCTCGCTGGCCGCGGCCGGTATCGCGTTCGTCGTCGGGGTACTCCTGGGCCGGTCCCTGACACGGGACGAATAGCGTCCCCTCGACCGTTCCGGAACGAGTAGCGACCCTTTTGGCCGTCCCGGCCGCATGTTGGCACATGCACTCGTTCGCGGACCTCGTCGGTCGCGATCGGCGGCGCGAGACCGTCGCCTGCCGCGTCGGCGCGGACTCGCACGTCTACACCTACGACCGGTTCTGCACGACCGCCTGGAAGACGGCCCACGTTCTCCGGCGACTGGGCGTCCACGAGGAATCTGTCGTCGGCGTGGTGCCGGCGCCAGACCCGAAGGCGCTCCTCGCGGTGGTGGGAACGGGACTGCTCGGCGCGACGGCGCGACTCGACCCACCCCGCGAGTTCGACGGCCGCGCTCTCGTCGCGCCCGTGACCGACGTGGGCGACTACGCCCTGCCCCCGGGCGGCCAGCGCGTCGGGTACGGCGGCGATCCCGAGGACCCGACCGTGGCTCACTTCGAGGAGCAAGTCTGGGGCGAGAACCCAGTGCTCCCGCCGGAAGCGCCGGGCACGGATGCCCGGGCAGTGATCGACGACGACGGGGAGACGACACAGGGTGAGCTCCTCGAGGCAGCACGCACGGTCGTGGACCGTGAGGGGGTCGACGGAGAGACGACGGTCGCGCTCCGGGCGTCGCTCTCGGACGCGCGGGCGCTCGCCGGGGCGTTCGTTCCGCTGGTCGCCGGCGGGACGCTCGCGTTTCCGGACGTCCACGGTGTCGCTGGTGCTGCGGACGGCGTTTGCGACGTCGCGATCGGCGACCCGGGCCCGGAACCCCGTACGATCCCGCTCGTGGACGTTCCGCTCGGAAAAGAGTGAGAGCGCTTCCGTCCTGGGAGGGGCGAAAGAGGTAGCACGGTTCGGGTCGATCACCGGTCATGGTCTGGACGGCGACGACCGACGAACCGCCGTCGTACTGTCCCCGTTGCGGCGAGACGCTGTCGTCCGATCCCGATGTGGCCACTCGCCGGAACTGTCCGGCGTGCGGCCACCGGAGCTACGAGACCCCGTCGCCGATGGCTCGCGCGACGGTCGTCGACGGCGACCGGGCCCTCCTGATCGAGATGGGCGAAGGCGCGGACGCTGGAGCGTGGGCGCTCCCGGGCGGGCACGTCGACGCGCGCGAGCATCCCCGCGACGCCGCGACGAGGGAACTCCGCGAGGAGACGGGGAGCGCGGTCGCGCCGAAAGACCTGTCGCTCGTCGGCACCGGCTGTGTGGTGCTGGCATCCGGTCACAGCTTCGTCTCGATCAACTTCGCCGCGTCCCGGGGGGTGGCCGACGGCGAACTCCGGGCCGCCGACGATGCGGCCGACGCCCGGTTCTGGTCCTTCGACGAGATTCGGGATCGAGCATCGGAGGGGTCGCGAGGGTTCTTGCGAGCTTCGGGCGTCGAGCAGATAGCGCGGGCGATCGACGTGGTCGGGGTGGACTGACGCTTCGGTTCGCACGGAGCGCCTCAGCGTGCGTCCCGGATCGCCTCGAGCGCCTCGGGGTTCTCCATCGAGGAGAGGTCGCCCAGGGTCTCGCCGCGGTGGGCCGCCTCGATGGCCCGGCGGATGATCTTGCCGGACTGGGTCTTGGGGAACTCGTCGACGAACAGCACCTCGCGCGGGCGGAAGGGCTTGCCGAGTTCCTCGCCGACCTGTTCGCGGAGTTCGTCGCGGAGGGCCTCGGACTCCTCGGCGCCGGGTTCGAGGATGGCGTAGGCGACCACGGCGGTCCCGGTGGTGTCGTCCTCGGCGCCGACCGCGGCGGCCGCGTTCACTGCCGGATGCTCGATCAGCGCGCCCTCGACCTCGGCTGGCCCCACTTTACGTCCGGCGACGTTGAGTGCGTCGTCGGCGCGGCCGTGCAGGAACCAGAGGCCGTCCGCGTCGACCTGCGCCCAGTCGCCGTGGTCCCAGAGGTCGTCCCAGGTCGACCAGTACTCGTCGAGGTAGCGCTCGTCGCCCGACCAGAGGGACTTGGTCATCGAGGGGCACGAGTCCCGCGCCACGAGGTAGCCCCGCTCGCTGGTGTCCGCGATCGACTCGCCCTCGCGGTCGACCACGTCGACGTCCATCCCGAGTCCGGGGCCTCCCAGCGTGCAGGGTTTGAGCGACTGGATCGGCATCGGCATCAGGAAGCAGCCGCAGATCTCCGTCCCGCCGGAGATGTTGATGATGGGCGCCTGGCCGTTCCCCACGTTCTCGTAGAACCACTTCCAGGACTCGGGATCCCACGGCTCGCCAGTTGACCCGAGCAGGCGGAGCGAGGAGAGGTCGTGGTCCTCGACCCACTCGTCGCCGTGCTTGCGGAGGGCGCGGATCGCGGTCGGCGAGACGCCGAACTGGGTGATCCCGTGGCGGTCGATCATCTCCCAGTAGCGGTCGGGCTGGGGGTGGTCGGGCGCGCCCTCGTACATGAATATCGTCCCGCCGAAGTGATGGTTGCCGATCAGGGTCCAGGGCCCCATCATCCAGCCGATGTCCGCCACCCAGAAGAACCGGTCCGCCGGTTGCTGGTCGAACCCGAAGTGGATCTCCTTTGCCGTCTGGGTCAGGACGCCGGCGTGGGTGTGGACGATCCCCTTCGGCTTCCCGGTCGTCCCCGAGGAGTACAGCAGCATCGACTCCTGGTCGGCCGGGAGTTCCTTCGTCTCGTAGTCATCGTCCCGCGCTTCCACGGCCTCGTTCCAGGGCTCGTCGCGGTCGTCCTCCCACGGGAGCGCCCAGTCCTCGACGTGCCCCAGTCGGTCGTAGACGATGGTGTGCTCGACGTGGCCCGCTTCGTCGATGGCCTCGTCGGCGGTTTCTTTGAGCAGGATCTCGTCGCCTCGTCGGTAGAACCCGTCGCCGGTGAACAGGACCGAGGGCTCGGCGTCCTCGATGCGCGTGGCGGTGGCGTCGACCCCGAACCCCGAGAAGATCGGGACCGCGATCGCGCCGATCTTGAACGCGCCGTAGAGAATCGCGATGACCTCGGGCACCATGGGCATGTACAGGCCCACGGTGTCGCCGGTGCCGACGCCCCGCTCCTCCAGTGCGTTGGCGACCTGGTTGGCCTGGCGGTACAGTTCGTGGAAGGTCATCTCGCGCACCTCGCCCGGTTCGCCCTCCCAGATGCAGGCGACCTTGTTGCGGCGCTCCGCGTCCGGTGCGGCGTGGCGGTCGAGGACGTTGTGGGCGACGTTGATCGTCCCGTCGACGTACCAGTCGGTGAACTGCGGACCGTCGGTGTCGTCCCGGACCGCGTCGTAGTCCTCGTAGAACTCGACGTCGAGGTAGTCCGTAATCTCGTCCCAGAACCAGTCCACCCCGGACGCCTCGACGCCTTCCACCTCTCCCGTCGTCCGTTCGATCAACTCCTCGTAGTCGTCGATCCCGTGCTCCTGCATGAACCGGTAGACGTTCGTGGACTCGACGAACGCCCGATCGGGCTCGTGGACGACGTCGTCCACTTCCGAGAGTGAAACCATGGTCGTCTTTCACATTTGCCAGGGGGGTCAAAAAGGTATCTCGCGATCACGGTGTCGAGAACAGGGCTCGAACGTGTTCCGGCTATTCGCCGCCACCGCCGTCGCCACCACCGCCCCCACCGTCACCGCCATCACCGCCGAACCCACCAGCGTCGCCGAACCCGTCGTCGCCGTCGAAGCCGCCACCGCCGACGTGATGACCACGACTCGAGGAGTCGCCGGTCACTGCGAGGAGCACCCCGAGGACTGCCAGTCCGCCGGCGACGGCGAGACGGTCCGGACTGGCCAGCAGGAAGTCCACGACCTCCGCCGGGGTCACCCCGTCGGTCGTGAGGGCCTCGAACGCTGCCTCGTGTTTCCACTGTAGATACAGCATCATCCCGAACAGTTCCGTCATCCCGACGACGAACACCAGCGAAAACAGGAAGCCCGCCACCTTGAACGGAAGTGCCAGCAGGCGTCGGATCACAGGTCAGTCCCCCCGAAAGGGTCGCTGCCTCGTCTCGTCCCGGTGCGGGTCGAACGCGCGCCCCCCGATCGGCGCCGTAACTTACCTGGAACGAAGCTCATGGGGATCTATGAATGCTACTGATACGAAAAACCCCTCGGGAAATATGTGGTTTTATACCATTGTTCATGCAGTTGCTCGGACGGAGCATCGTGTTCCCGGCTGGTCTATCGACTCGGGTGGAGTCGCCGTTCAGCCCCCCGCGGCACTCGACGAAGACGACGGCGAGCACTCGACCATCACGTTCCCTCCCGGGCAACCCTTTTTGTTTGCGGGAGAGTACGGTCGGGTATGTACGTCCGGGACGCGAAGAACCGCGAGGAGGTCTGGTTGCTGGACCACATCGAGGCCATGGGGCTCGACGAGACGGCGTTTCGCTCCCGCGACTACGTCATCGCGATCGACGAGGTGTCAAACGAGAAGGCCGGGTTCGGTCGCATCCGGATCCACAAGGGTGAAGGCGACCCCGTCTGCGAACTGACGAGCATCGGGGTGCTGGACGGCTGGCGCGGTCAGGGCGTGGGCGCCCACGTCGTCGAGCGGTTGATCGAACACGCGTCGGACGAGGGGTTCGACCGGGTCTACTCGCTGACCGACGAGCCGACCTACCTGGCGCAGTTCGGCTTCGAGTCGGTCGCCCAAGACGACCTCCCCGAACCGCTGCAGGCGCGCGTGGAGACGAAGCGCGAAAACATCGCGCCCGACGCGACTGCGGTCGCACTCGAGGTCGAGGACTTCGAGATGCCCTCGCGGCTCCGCGAACGGTTCAAACACGCGCGAGAACGGGATCCGAGTGAAACCGAGGACACCGAGGAGTCCCCGGAGGACTTCGGCATCGATCCGGACTCGGCGACCTACAAGTACGACACCGGCGGGTAGACACCAGGAACGATCAACCACCGTCGCCGGAACGATCCGATCGAGTCCCGTCGTCGGACTGACCTCGATCCTCCAGAAAGCCGGTGCTGAACGCGAGCCACGTGAGGACGGTGATGAAGAGGATCGGCGGCAGGATGGCGAAGCCCCAGAGTGGATCTAACCCGAACTCGAGCAACAGGACGACGTCGATCAGTCCCAGTGAAAGGAACGGCAGCGTGGCCAGCGCGGCCCGCCGGCGGTTCCTGTCGTCCTGGGAATCGTCCTCGGTCGGGAGTGACGTCGACATCTACCGTTGTTGAAGGGTTCGGTCCGGAAAAATCGCGCGGTCACGGCGATCGGTTTCTCGGCCGACGAACCCGCTCGATTCCTCCTCGTCCGCTTTTCGATCGCCATCGATTTTCGAGCTCAGTACGGTGATCACTCGTCGTGGAGCAGGCGATCGCGAACCACGGCCTCCAGTTCGCTCCTGACGGCCTCGACGTCCGTGCCGTCGGCGGTCGACCGCCGGAACAGACCGCCCAGCATGACCGTGAGAAGGAACTCGGCTGTCGCGTCGGGGTCTACCTCCTGGAAAGTGCCCCGATCGATCCCGTCTCGGACGATGGCGGCGAGACGGTCCTTCAGTCTCGCGTCGATGTCGGTGAACCGGTCCCGGTAGTCCTCGTCGTGAACTGCCTGTGAGCGCAGTTCCACGTACGGCTCTCCCGAACCGGGTTCGACCTGTTCACTCTCCACGGGTGGAAAGCGGTCGCCGCTGACGCCCGCCAGGGCGAAGTCGACGTGCGCCCACAACGCGGATTCCGGGTCGGCCGGTCGTTCCTCCTCGAGGGGCGGGCCGAAGTGCGCGAGCATGGCGTTCAGGAACGACAGCATGAGGTCGTCCTTGTCCTCGAAGAAGTGATAGACCGAGGATTTGCTGAGGTCTGCTTCATCGGCGATTCGGCCGATCGACAGTCCGGCGAACCCGTGTTCCTGAAGGGTCCGGAACGTTGCCTGCATGATTCGTTCCCTGGTGTCCTGGGGAGGTCCCACGAACGGGTCTGTTCCGTCCGAGGTGTCGTCCGTCATACCGAACGATTATTCGGTGGGCGGTGAAATATCTCGGGGTCGTGCTGTCGACGTCTTCTCGTTTTCGCCTCGGACACGCCGTAAGTCACGATATTACCCGGTCAATGGGAGTAGATCACGTCTCAGTCGTCCGCCTCGACACCGACACGGGCCATCTCACCCCAGGACGTGTCTCCACGCAGGAACTGACTCAGCCCCTTCCAGGCGATGAGAGCTTTCCACTGCCGAAAGACCACGTTTTCCAAGATCCCGTAGCCGAGTAGCGCCGCAATGTCCCGGAAGTCCTCGTACCGACGGAACGCGAGCACTTCGGTAAAGACACCGAGCCAGGACATGAGGGTTCCCAGGCCGACCGCAACGGCCAGAAAGAGGACGAAAAACGGCACGTTGAGCAGGCCCAGAACGAACGCGATTGGAACGATTACGTATCCCAACCCCTCGACGATCGGACCGAGTGCCTCGACGAACAGGAAGAACGGAACGGCCACGAGGCCGACGACGCCGTATTTCGGTCGGCCGATCATCGCACGGTGCAACAGCAACGTTTCCACCAGTCCCCGGTACCATCGGCTCCGCTGACGGCCGAGCGACGTCCACGTTTGCGGCACCTCGGTCCAGACGACGCCCTCCGGAACGAACTCGACGCGGTACTCCCGTTCCTGATCCAGGTAGTGTCGATGCAACCGGACAATGATTTCCATGTCTTCGGTGATGGTGTCGGTCGAGTACCCGCCGATCTCGCGGACGGCGTTCGTCCGGAACAATCCGAAGGCTCCCGACACGATGAGGAGGCTCCGGATTCTGCTCAGACCGATTCGTCCGGCGAGAAACGCTCGCAGGTACTCCATCGTCTGAAGGTTTACTAACCACGAATCGGAGAGCCCGACGCTTTCGACGAGGCTATCGCGAAACCGACAGCCGTTCGCGACTCTGACGGTTCCACCGGTCGCAATCACCCGGTCCGGATCCTGGAGGAAGGGCCGAACGACCTCGATGAGGGCCGTTCGTTCGATGATCGTATCGGCGTCGACCGCGCAGAATAGCGGCTGGTCGGTGAAGAAGACGCCCGCGTTGAGAGCGTCGGCTTTGCCGCCGTTGGGTTTGTCGAGGACGACCAGGTCGACGTCGCTCGCTCGATAGACGTCGTCGATAGCTTCACAGGGCGCTTCAAGTGGATACTCGGCTTCCACGCGTTGCAGATCGTAGGCCTCACGCAACCGTTCCAGCGTTCCGTCGGTCGAACCATCGTTGACGACGACCACTTCGAAATCGGGATACTCGATGCTCAACAACGACTGCACGCTCGAAGCGATGACCGGAGCTTCGTTGTACGCCGGGACGATAACTGCGATCCCCGGGATGAAGGGGCTGTCCTGCAAGTCGTAGGGTGGATCGATCCGCCGTTCGCGGAGATTTCGGCGGACCCTCAGCAGCGCCGCCCCGTGAACGAGCAGGTAGCTTCCGTTGATGAGGACGAAATAGCAGACGAAAAACCACCCGACTGGCTTGAGGACCGTCGCTACGTCCATGGCGTCGCCCCCATGTCAAGTTGGTCCTTGCTGCCCATCGTCCGTCCGTTCTTTCGTGCTATCCAGTTTTCCGGCTGCGGACTCCTCAGGCCCATGCCGCCGTGACCCCCCAGACGCGTCCCCGTCGCCGGTCGACGGCCGCGTCCGCCTGCACCCACTCGACGAACGGTTCGAGCCGTCCAGTCGGATCGGGGAGGTCCGCGCGTGGATGTCTCGAAAGCGCTCGAACGACTGCCAGCACCTCGCGGTCGTCGTCCGCGTCGAGTCCCTCCCGCAGCCACGCTGCCGACCGTTCGGTCCCCCACGACGCGAGCAACTGATAGACGTCGTACCGGACCGTCGGTTCCGGGTCCGCGAGCAGTTCCGCGACGTCGATCCGGCGCTGGATAGAGTCGCGCCATCCGTGTCGCTCGATGACGCCGACTGTGGCTGCCCGGACCTGTGGCGAGTCGTGGTTCAGTGCGTCCGGCACCCATTCCAGTTGCTCGGGTGGCGCCGTTATCGAACAGTACCGCAGGACCGTGAGTACCTGCACCAGCAGTCGGCCGTCCCAGGCAGCCATGTCCTCGGGAATCCGTTCGAGGATGGGCGTTTCACCCCCGTCGTTGAGGCGGTAGAGGGTATCCATCCCGAACGCGGAGAGCGGGCGACTGCCATCCCCGATCAACAGTTCCGTGCCGACCGCGGCTGCGTCGGGGTGGTCGCTTTCGAAAAGCACGCGGGCCGCTCCGGCCCGTTGGCGCCGGGTTTCGGCACAGCAGTCTTCGAGCCGACTCACCTCGACCGGCTCACCGAGCAAGGCGAGCCACGTGAGCGCCCGGAACCGGTTCCGGCCGGCGTCGAGGTCCCGTTTCGCTTCGGCCTGGATCCCGAGGATCCGGGCGAGGGTACGGAGCCGATCGTACTCGCTGCCCCGGAGCCGACGCAGGTGCGCCTCGATTACGTGTCGCAGCTGCTGGCGTTCCGCGGTCGAGAGGTCGCCGATCCACGCCTCCCAGTCCGGGTCGGGGCCGAAGAGCCGCTCCAATAACCCGTCCCGAACCCGTTCGCGGGTCCTCGTCTCTCGGCGTCGTTTCCGGCCATTCCACCAGGCCTTCGCCAGCGTGAGGGCTCCGAGGACCGTCGTCACGGCCGCGATACTCGCTGCCACCAGCAGGAGGGCCGTCTCGATTGCGATCGCGATCATTCGAGGCGTCCCCTGATCCGGGCGACGAGTTCGGTCGGACTGAACGGTTTCGTCATGTAGTCGGTGGCGCCCCGGTCGAAGCCCTCGACGACGTGTTCTTCGCGGCCCCGCGAAGTCAATAGCAGGACGGGAATCGACGCCAGGGACTCGTCGTCCCGGATCCGCTGGAGGACCTGTAATCCGCTCAGTCCGGGCATCATGACGTCGAGAACGACCACGTCCGGTGGGTCGGACGCGGTCGATTCGAGGTACTCCCAACACTCGCGGCCGTTCTCGAAGGTGGTCACGTCCCAGCCCTGACTCGTCAGTTTGAACTCGACGGTTTCCCGGATGATTTCGTCGTCGTCGGCGGCGACGACTTCGTCGGTCATGGCCGTGTTTCTCCGTTTATTGGTCTCATAATTTCTTTTCCCGGTATCCACCCGCGGTCCGAATTTCGAACCGGGCACCGTCCTCGACGTCGGGGACCGAGAGCTCCCAGCCGTGTGCCTCCACGATGTCCGTCACGCTCGCCAGTCCGATTCCAGTCCCCGAAGCCGAGCTTACCTCCCCGAATTCGTGGATGTCCGTTCGCACAGCGTCCGTCAGCCCCGGCCCGTCGTCGGCGACGTAGAACCCCTCGTCGGTGGCGAGGCGGCCGACCGTCACGGTCACGTCCTCGCCGGCGTGTTCGACGCTATTTCGAAACAGGTTGCCGAACAGTTGCAGCAGGCGCGTCTCGTCGGCGTGAATTTCGCCGAGATCCTCCTCGACGGACAGGGTTCCGTCAGGGGCGTCCAGGTACGACCACGCTTCCTCGACGATGGAGCCCAATGTCAGTGTTTGGGGGTCGGTTGCCTGTCGGGCCCCACGTGCGATGTCGAGCAACTCCTCGATGAGGTCGTCCATCCGGCCATGGGACTC
>JBLGCL010000089.1:0-10648 GCA_047617305.1 Natronomonas sp. | reverse complement strand
GCGGGATCTTCCCCGCCGGTGCCAAGGCAATAACGGGGTTCAGTGTAGTTGATTTCTCAATAAATATAGGAAAAATAAGTATCAATAATTGAGAATCGTGCCCGTCTCGGCGGCTATACGGGTAATGCAACCAACCGGCGTTACAAATAAATATCTCAATTGATAATAGGTAACGTGGAGGGGCAACCATGGCAACTGAACAGCCATCGACAGTCACGGGTGAATCCGGATCGCTCGCGAAGTGGGCGAGCTGGCTCGCCGGACTGGTCGGGCTGTGGGTGGTGGTTTCGCCGTTCGTCCTGGACGGAACCATCGCCGAGGGAACGCCGATGTGGAGCAACGTCGTCGGGGGCCTCGTGATCTTGATCCTCGGCGCCTACGGCGCGTACGCCATCCGGTCGCTGGCCGAGACGCCGCGCAACTCCGGGGGCGAGTGGGGCGGCTGGATCGCCGCGCTGGCCGGCCTCTGGATCGCAGTAACGCCGTTCATCCTGGAGGGACCGATCGCCGAGGGGGACCCGATGTTTAGCAACGTCCTCGTCGGCCTGGTTGCGCTCGTCCTGGCCGCGTACGCCGGCTACTTCCTCCACACTCGCGAGTGAACGGCTCCCGAAAGAACCGGGCGGATCGCGTTTTTCGGTCGTCCCTCGACGACACGGAGAGGCCACTGCCGCGTTCGATCCGGCCCCGGGCGGAGTCCGAAACCGTAATCCGGTCGGCCGCGACAGTATCGACACCCATGGACGCCCAGGACCGCGTCGCCGCCTTCGTCGCGGACAACGACCTGGAGGCACCGCCCGCCTACCGACTCCTGGATCTCGCGTCGGAACTCGGCGAACTCGGCAAGGAAGTCAACGAGTCGACCGACTACGGGACCGATCCGGACGCGGCCGCCGTCGCCGAGGACGAGGTCGGCGACGCCCTGTTCGCGCTGCTCGCGCTCGCCGAGGCGGTCGACGTGAACGCCGAGGCGGCGCTGGAGACCGCCCTGGCGAAGTACGATGACCGGATCGAGAGGGGCGGGAGCGCCGGGAGCGCCGGGAAAACAGGTGGAGGCCGATGAACTACGACGCGATCGTCTTCGACGTCGACGGCGTGCTACTCGAACCGGCCGACAGCGAAACCCTTCGGGAGGGCGTTCGGCGCACCTTCGGGTCGTTCGACGTCGTCTCGCCCGCCGCCGAACACGTGGAGGAGATGGCGATTCACGTCACCGTCGACGCGGTCCGGGAGGTGTGTGACGCCTACGACCTCGACCCCGACGCGTTCTGGCGCGAGCGCGACCGGCGCTCCTCGGAGGTCCAGCGCGAGGCGATCAGGGCCGGGCACAAACCCCTCTACGACGATCTGGACGTTCTCGACCACCTGGACCACCCGAAGGGCGTCGTCAGCGCCAACCAGCAATCCACCATCGACTTCATCCTGGAGTACTTCGAGTTCGACGGCACCTTCGAGACCGCGTACGGCCGGGAACCCGGCCTCGAGGGACTCCGGCGGAAGAAACCCGACCCGTACTACCTCGAACGCGCCGTCGCGGACCTCGACGCCGAAACCGCCCTCTTCGTCGGCGACAGCGAGTCGGACGTCGATGCGGCCCACCGCGCCGGCGTCGACGCCGCCTTCGTGCGACGATCGCATCGCACGGACTACGACCTAAAACCGGATCCCGAGTACGAGATCGAAACGCTGGCCGCCCTGCCCGAACTCGTGTGAAAAACACCGTCAGAAGGAACTCCTGACGCGCTGCCAGAACCCCTCGTTGAGGTCGATCTCCTCGCCGCCCGCCTCGGCAAAGCGTTCCAGCGCCTCGCGCTGTTCCTCGTCGAGCGACGAGGGATCCGGCGTGACCAGCTGGACGTGAACGACGAGGTCGCCCTGGCCGCGCCGTCGGAGCCGGGGCATGCCCTCCCCGTCGAGACGGACCGTCTCGCCACTCTGTGTGCCCGACGGCACCTCAACCTCGTAGGGTTCGCCGAACAGTTCGAACTCGACGGTGTCGCCGAAGGTCGCCTGGGGGAACGAGACCGGGACGCGGTAGTGGAGGTCGTCGCCATCGCGCTCGACGTCCCCGGGCTCGCGGATCGAGACGTCGATCAGGAGGTCGCCGTTTCGGCCGCTGTTCTCGCCGGGCGCACCCTCGCCCTCCATCCGGAGGGTCTGCCCGTCGTCGATGCCGGCCGGGATCTCGACCGTGAGCGTGGCCCGGTTCCGGACGATCCCGTCGCCGTTGCAGTTCCGGCACGTTTCCGTGTAGAGTTCGCCCTCGCCCTCACACTTGGGACAGGTCCCCGTCTGCTGGACGCGGCCGAAGGGCGTGCGCTGGACCTGCGTGACCTGCCCGCGACCGTTACACTCGGGACAGGTCCGAACGTCCGCGCTCGGCGGGTGGCCCGAGCCGCCGCACTCGGGACACGTCTCCGGACGAGTGACGGTGACCTCCTTCTCGACGCCTCGATAGACTTCCTCCAGATCGAGTTCGAGTTCAGTGCGGAGGTCCTGGCCCTTCCGCGGGCGGTCCCGGCGGCGACCGCGGCCGCCCATCCCGCCGAAGAACTCCTCGAAGATGTCCCCCATGTCGCCACCGAACGGACCACTACCCCCGAACGGATTGCCCTGAGCGCCGGCCTGGCCGGCACCGGCCCCCCGGGCTCCTTCGTCGAACCCGCCGTGCTTTTCGGCCTGGACGAACCGGTCGTGGCCCAGCCGGTCGTAGGCCTGGCGCTTCTCGTCGTCCGTCAGGACCTCCTTGGCCTTCTTGATCCGCTTGAACTTCTCCTCGGCGTCCGGATCGTCGCTCACGTCCGGGTGGTACTCGGCGGCCTTCTTCCGGTACGCCTCCCGGATCTCCTCCGTGGCGGCGTCCCGACTCACGCCGAGGACGTCGTAGAAATCCTCGCTCATCTTACCAAGGGGTACAGGATTGAGACACTTGAACAGAACGGGTCGCGCGTCCCGGCCGTTTCGGCGAGCTTAGCGGTCCGGGTTACTCGTCGTCCTCGGCCTCACCTTCGTCATCGACGTCCTCGAAGTCGGCGTCGACGTACTCCCCGTCGCCTTCGCCCCCGGCACCGCCGGCCCCGGCCGCGCCGCCAGGACCGGGGTTCGGACCGGCGCCGGCACCAGCAGCGCCACCGGGACCGGCACCCCCACCGGCCGCGCCGGCGCCAGCGGCGCCCTGGCCGGCGGCCGCCTCCTGCTGGTACATCTGCTTGCCGATCTCTTGGAGTTGCTCGGTGAGTTCCTCGGTCGCGTCTTCGAGTTCCTCCTTGGTGGCGTCCTCGTCCTCGACGACGGCCTCGAGGTCGTCCATGGCGGCTTCGATGTCCGAGATCAGGCCCTCGTCGAGTTCGTCCTCGTTCTCCTCGAGCAGGGTCTCGGCGCGATTGAGAGTCGACTCGGCGGCGTTGCGCGCCTCGATGCGCTCGCGGCGCTTCTGGTCCTCCTCGGCGTGTTCCTCGGCCTCCTCTTTCATCTGCTCGATCTGGTCGTCCGAGAGGCCCGCGCCGCCCTCGATGGTGATCGACTCCTCGTTGCCGGACCCCTTGTCCTCGGCGGAGACGTTGACGATACCGTTCTCGTCGATGCTGAAGGTGACCTCGATCTGGGGCGTCCCGGCCGGTGCCGGCGGGATGCCCGTGAGCTGGAACTCGCCCAGCAGTTCGTTCTCGTTGGCCATCTCGCGCTCGCCCTGGAAGACGCGGATCTGGACCGACGTCTGGTTGTCAGCCGCGGTCGTGAAGATCTTGGATTCCTCGGTGGGAATCGTCGTGTTCTTCTCGATGAGGCGCTCGAACAGGCCGCCCTTGACCTCGACGCCCAGCGAGAGTGGCGTGACGTCCAGCAGGACGATGTCGTCGACCTCGCCGCCGAGGACGCCGCCCTGGATCGCGGCGCCGAGCGCGACGGCCTCGTCCGGGTTGACGTTCTTCTTGGGCTCCTTGCCGGTGAGCTCCTCGACCTTGTCCTGGACCATCGGCATCCGCGTCGAGCCGCCGACGAGCAGGACCTCGTCGATGTCCGCCTTCGAGAGGCCGGCGTCGTCGAGGGCGATGTCGGTCGGCTCCTCGACGCGGCCCAGGAGGTCCTGGGTCAGCGATTCGAACTTCGCCCGGGTGAGCGACTCCTCGAGGTGGATCGGCCCGTCGTCGGTCGCGGTGATGAACGGGAGGTTGATCTCGGTCTCCTTGCGGGAGGAGAGTTCGACCTTGGCCTCCTCCGCGGCGTCCTTCAGACGCTGGAGCGCCTGGCGGTCCTCGCGGAGGTCGATGCCGTGTTCGTCCTCGAAGTCGTCCGCGAGCCAGTCGATGATCGCCCGATCCCAGTCGTCGCCGCCGAGTTCGTTGTCGCCGTTGGTGGCGACGACCTCGTAGACGCCGTCCCCGATGTCGAGGATAGAGACGTCGAAGGTACCACCACCCAGGTCGAACACTAGGACGGTCTGGTCCTGGTCGTCGTCGATCCCGTAGGCCATCGAGGCCGCGGTTGGCTCGTTGATGATGCGCTCGACCTCGAAGCCCGCGATCTCGCCCGCGTCCTTGGTGGCCTGGCGCTGGCGGTCGGAGAAGTACGCCGGGACCGTGATGACCGCTTTCTCGACCTCGTCGCCGAGGTACTCCTCGGCGTCACGCTTGATCTTCTGGAGGATCATCGCCGAGATCTGTTCGGGCGTGTACTCCTCGTCCTCGATCTCGACGGCGTAGTCCTCCTCGCCCATGTGGCGCTTGATCGACTGTACCGTCCGCTCGGGGTTCTGCACCGCCTGGTTCTTCGCCGGTTTGCCGACCAGTCGCTCCTCGTCGTCCTCGAACGCCACCACCGAGGGCGTCGTCCGGTCGCCCTCGGCGTTGACGATAATCTCGGGGTCGCCCCCTTCCATCACGGCGAACGCGCTGTTCGTCGTTCCGAGATCGATTCCAAGAATCTTGTTGCTCGCCATCTTGCGGTTTACTTGCCCGCTGCCTCGTTTAAACCTTGCTAGACGGGATAGCGACAGCGAACCACGGGAGGACGAACCGGCCGTCCACGACCCCGAATTTCACGCCGAGGATTCCTCCACGTCGCGGTCCTCGGCGGCGTCCTCCACCGTGCCCTCGTCGTCCGCTGCCGTCGCCTCGCCATCGTCGTCCCCGGTATGATCGCCGTCGTCGCCCATCGTCTCCTCGCGGTCGTCGTCCCCCGTTTCATCTTCGGCAGACTCGTCGTCCGCCGTTTCGGCGTCAGCTTCCTCCTCCGTTTCGTATTCCGCGCCGTTGCTCACCGTGACCCGGGCCGGTTGCAGGACCTTTCCGGCCATCTCGTATCCCGCGTCGTAGACCTCGTCGATGGCGCCTTCGGGACGGCCGCTGTCGACTCGCATCATCACTTCGTGGCGCTGGGGATTCACCTCGTCGCCGGGGTCGGGCGCGATTTCCTCGACGTCCTCGTCGTCGAGTATCCGGTCGAACTCGCGCAGGATCATTTCGACGCCGCCACGGAGACTCTCGACGTCCTCGTGGTCCGACTCGATCGCCCGGACCAGGTCGTTCCGGACGTCGACGAGTCGTTCGACGAGGTCCTCGGTCGCGCGCTCCTTGATCTGGTCCTGGCGCTTTTTCGCGCGCTTCTTGTAGTTCTGGAAGTCGGCCTGCTTGCGCTTGAGTCGAGACGTCAGGTCGTCGATCTCCTCGTCCTTCGCCTCGATCGTCTCCTCGAGGTCGGCCACTTGCGCCTCGAGTTTCCTCGCCCGGTCCACGACGGCCTCGACCGTTTCGCCCAGTTCCTCGTCGTGGTCGGCGACGCGCTCGACGAGTTCGTCCTCGTCCTCGACGGTCGGGCCGACCTCGACCGCGTCGCCCGCCGCGTCTTCGGGCGCCTCGGCCGCCACTGCTCCGGCCTCGTCGGGTTTCGTGGTCGTCTCGTCCTCGACCGCCGAGGGCGTCCCGGTAGCGTCCTTTCCGTCGGCAGTCGCGTCGGCGTCGGGACTCCCGAGGTCACCGCTCGACTCCGCGTCGACCGAGGAATCAGTGCCCTCGTTGTCAGTCATTAGGAGGAGAAAGCCGGTCGGCGAATAAAAGCGTTCAGATACCGGGCGACCAGCGGCGACGGACCCGGTCGGGGGCATGACAGGCCGACGTGAAGGGTTTATGCCGCGTTCGGCCCTCCGTTCGATCGTGGTCGTCGCGCTCACCTACGAGGACGGGACCCTCCGGATCGAACCGGACGGGAGCGGTCCCGACCTCGACGCGGTCGAAGGGGTCGCGTTCGACTCCCGGACGGAAACCTACCGGTCGCCAGCGTTCCGGTATCGCGAGCTCCGGGCCGCCTTGGACGAGCGGGGGATCGAGTACGAGGACCGCGTCCTCTCGGCCCCCGCGATCGACGGCCTCGAATCGAGTTACGAACTCCGCCCCTACCAGCGGGCGGCGCTCGGCGACTGGCTCGACGCCGGCCGCCGGGGCGTCCTCGAGATGCCGACCGGGAGCGGGAAGACGGTCGTCGCCATCGCGGCGATCGAGCGCCTCGCGGCCCCGACGCTCGTCGTCGTGCCCACCATCGACCTCCTCGAGCAGTGGCGCCGGGAACTCGAGATCGAGTTCGGTGACGTCGTCGAGGTCGGGCAGTTCGGCGGCGGCGAGCAGCGCCGAGCGCCGGTCACGGTCTCGACGTACGACTCGGCGTACCTGAAGGCCGACGACGTCGGCGACGGCTTCGAGTTCGTCGTCTTCGACGAGGCCCACCACCTCGGCGGCGAGGGCTATCGGGAGATCGCCCGCCTCCTCGCCGCGCCCGACCGGATGGGACTGACGGCGACCTTCGAGCGACCGGACGGCGCCCACGAGGTGATCGCGGACCTGATCGGCCCGCTCGTCCACGCGGTCGACGCCGACGACCTCTCGGGCGAGCACCTCGCACCCTACAACGTCAAGCGGATCGAGGTCTCGCTCACGGCCGAGGAGCGGGAGGCCTACGAGGAACACCAGGGGACGTTCACCGACTACCTCGCACGGTCGAACGTCGAGTTGCGCTCGGGGAGCGACTACCAGGAACTGGTCAAGCGCTCCGGCAACGACCCGGCGGCCCGCGAGGCTCTCCTCGCCAAGCAGCGGGCCCGCGAGATCATGATGGGGGGCGAGGCGAAGATCGACGCCCTGGAGACGATCCTCGACCGCCACCGCGACGACCGGATCATCGTCTTCACCGCCTTCAACGACCTCGCGTACGACGTGGCCGAGCGCTTCCTGATCCCGGCGATCACCCATCGGACGCCGTCGGCCGAGCGTCACGAAATACTCGACCGGTTCCGCGACGGGCGATACTCACGCGTAGTGACTTCGAACGTCCTCGACGAGGGGATCGACGTCCCGGACGCCAACGTGGCGGTCGTCCTGTCGGGCAGCGGCAGCGAGCGCGAGTTCACGCAGCGACTCGGTCGGATTCTCCGACCGAAGTCCGACGGGGGCCGGGCGCTCCTGTACGAGGTCGTTAGCGGGGAGACGGCGGAGGAACGGGTGGCACGTCGACGTCGATGATTCCCGGCAGCGCGGGAACCGCCCGCGACGCTCAGGGTCGCCTATGATCGGACCACGATATCCCGAACGAAGCGGAGCGATACAGCTCGAAGTAGGCCGTTTCGGTCACGTCGAAAGTCAGTGCCACGTCCTGCGTCTCACGTGGCCCGAGATCGATCTCCCGCGTCAGTTCGGTCTCGCGGGGAGTCAACGGCGTCGGCGTCGCCGATTCCTCGTCGCCCTCCGGCGTGATCGGCCTGCCGAGTTCGAGCCTCGCGTGTAGCGTCGCGGCCCACCGCTCGTCGGTCGTGTTCTCGACCGTCGCGGCGTAGGTCATGTACCCCTCGTCGTTCGGTCCGAAACTCGTGTCCGAGAGCGTGAAGATCTCATCTGGCGTCGGTGTCCCGGGAACGGTCGTCGTGTCGACGCCGCCGACGTCGGTCCCGTCCCCCTCGATGAGCGTCCCCTTCGGTTTCTCGGTGGTCGTGCAGCCGGCCAGCGCCGCGAGGGCGAGCCCGCCGACGCCGCCAAGGAAGGACCGTCTGCCGACGGACCGACGGGCTGGAGGCCGGTCCCGGTCGGGATCGCGACGGTCATCCATACGGATCCGATCGGGGACCAGCCTTCAATCTCTTCCGGTTCGGGCGAGGGTGGCGAGGGGAAACGGGAGGACGCAATCGCCCCAGTCTCGACTCGAAAACGGGAAGCCGGTCGGGCCGGTAGGCCATGGCGATGGATCCACTGGAGCGGTATCGGCCGATCGTCGACGACTACGAGGCCTTCCGCGAGGCCTGTCGACGCCCGCTGCCGGCGGCGGTTCGGGTCAACACGATCAAGGCCGATTCCGGGGTGGTCGCGGCAGCCTTCGACCGCGAGGGCGTCGGCTACGAGCGTCCGGACTGGTCGGACATCGTGTTCGTCCTCGACACCGGCACGCCCGGCAACACCTGGCCCTCGTTCCACGGGTGGGTGCACGGCCAGGAGGAGGTCTCGGCGATCCCGCCGATCGTGCTGGACCCGCAACCCGGCGACCGCGTCTGGGACGCCGCGGCCGCCCCGGGGAGCAAGGCGACCCAGATCGCGGCCGCCATGGACGACCGGGGGACGCTCGTCGCGAACGACAACGACCTGGGGCGACTGTCCGGACTCCGGTTCAACGCCGAGCGCCTGGGCGTGACGAACGCGGCCGTCACGAACCGCGACGCCCGCAACTTCTCGATGGAGCCGTTCCCGTTCGACGAGTTCGACCGGACGCTCGTGGACGCCCCCTGCTCCTGCGAGGGGACGATCCGGAAGAACCCGGACGCGCTCGACGACTGGAGCGAGGGCTACCTCTCCTCGGTCGCCGGGATCCAGAAGGGGATCCTCCGGCGCGCCGTCCAGGCCACCCGGGAGGGCGGCGTCGTGGTGTACTCGACGTGCACCTTCGCGCCCGAGGAGAACGAGGCGGTCCTCGATCACGTCCTCGCCGCGGAGGACTGTCGCGTCGTCGATCCCGACCTGCCCGACGGGCTCGAGTACGCCCCCGGGGTGCCGGAGTGGAACGGCGAGGCGTTCGACCCGAGCGTCCGGAACGCGGCCCGGATCTACCCGCACCACAACGACTCGGGCGGGTTCTTCGTCGCGAAACTGGCGGTGGGAGCATGAGCGACGGGAGCGACGAACCGAACGGGCCTGGCCGCGAGAACGACCCCCACCGGTTCGAGCGGCTCCCGGCGACCGCGGACGATCGGGAGGTCGACGGCCGGCCGGCCCGCGAGGACGTCCTGGAGTGGTGGCACGATCGCTTCGGCATCGAACCGGCGGTGTTCGAGGACCACACGTTCTGGGAGAAGGGGGCCGGCAAAGTCTGGGCCTACGCCGGTGAAGCCGCCGACCCGACCGGCGTCGAAGCGCTCGGGATGACGTTCCTCCGGGTTCGACAGGAGCACTGGAAGCCCACGACCGACGCCGTCCAGCGGTTCGGCCGCCACGCGACGCGCAACGTGATCGAGCTGGACGACGCGGCGGCCCGCCGCTTCGCCGCCGGGGAGGAGCAGGAACTCGAGTGGGAGGGCGACTGGGGCTACCTGATCGCCGCCCACGACGTCGCCGGGCGGCTCGAACCCCTCGGCGTCGGCCTCTACACCTACGGTTCGCTCCAGTCGATGGTCCCGAAGGGTCGCCGGCGGGACGTGTCGACGCCGGCGGGCACCGACGAATAGGTGAACGGGCCTTCGGCGATTCCTGTCGACGACGCTGACGGTTGCTACCGTACCGAATCGGCCGGGAGCGTTAAGTGCCGTTGACACCACCGTCCAACGTGTCAGCACTAGAAACATTCGTGACGGGACTGCTGGTGCTGTTCGTCTTCGCCCAGGCGGGCTACTTCGTGGTCAACGTCCTGGCGATCGCCCTGCTCCATCTCCGGTCGGTCAACCGCGTCCCCGACGAACCCCCGTCGACGCAGCCGGTGATCAACGTGCTGATGCCGGTATACCGGGAGCGGCGGGCCGTCGTCGAGGAAACGCTCGAGGATCTCGGGGGGATCGAGTACCCGAAAAACCGGATCGAGGTGTTCCTGATCCACGAACCCGACGATCCGATCGTCAAGGAGTACGTCGACGACCTGGAGCGGGAGCGACGGCTGCAGGGTCTCGGGTTCACCGCGGTCGAGATCGACCGCGATTCGATGCAATGGGGCGACGCGACGTACGTGCTCTCGGGGACCCGGCTCCCCCGGACGAAGGCCGTCGCGCTCAACTACGCCTTCTCCAGGCTCGCGCTGGCGAGTGACTCGGTCGTCACCGTGTTCGACGCGGACACGAAGGTCCCCGACGATCTCTTCCGACTCGGCGTGCGGGGGCTCGAGGAGTACGACTTCGTCCAGGCGAAGCAGACGGTCCGGAACGTCGAGGACGGGTGGCTCCCGATGCTCGAATCCATGGGGATGGCCGCCTGGTCGCACACGATCTATCCGAAGACGTCGCGCGGGCCCTTCCAGTTGCTCGGAAAGGGATACTTCGTCACCGTCGAGACGCTGTACTCGCTGGACGGGTGGGAGGACGGGTCGATCACCGAGGACATGGCGCTCGGGATCGCCGCCTCCGGCGCGGATTACACGCTGGGCGTGATCGACCGCTACGTCCAGGACCTCTGTCCCGCGTCGTTCGACGAGTGGA
>JBLGCL010000088.1:0-11227 GCA_047617305.1 Natronomonas sp. | reverse complement strand
TACGTGGTGGACGTGGAAACCGGCGAGGCGGAGCGCTGGACGAACGCCGCCACCGCGGGCATCCCGCGGGAGACGTTCGTCGAACCCCAGTTGATCCACTACGAGACCTTCGACGGGCGGTCGATCCCGGCGTTCTTCTCGCTGCCGCGGGACGTGGACGGCGAGGTCCCGGTCGTCGTCGACATCCACGGCGGTCCCGAGAGCCAGCGGCGGCCCTCGTTCAACCCGGTCAAGCAGTACTTCCTGAACCGGGGGTACGCGTACTTCGAGCCGAACGTCCGGGGCTCGACGGGGTACGGCCGCGCCTACACCCACCTCGACGACGTGGAAAAGCGGATGGACTCGGTGCGGGACCTCCGTGCTGGCGTCGAGTGGCTCCACGACCGCGACGCGGTGGATCCCGATCGGATCGCCGCGATGGGCGGCTCCTACGGCGGGTTCATGGTGCTCGCCGCGCTGACGGAGTACCCGGACCTCTGGGCCGCCGGGATCGACATCGTGGGCATCGCGAACTTCGTCACCTTCCTGGAGAACACCGGCGACTGGCGCCGCGAGCTCCGGGAGGCCGAGTACGGGTCCCTCGAGGAGGACCGCGAGTTCCTCGAGTCGATCAGCCCGATCAACCACGTCGGGAAGATCGAGGCGCCCCTGTTCGTCCTCCACGGGGCGAACGATCCCCGCGTCCCCCTCGGCGAGGCCGAACAGATCGTCGAGGAACTGGAGGACCGTGGCGTCCCGGTCCGGAAACTGGTCTTCGAGGACGAGGGCCACGGGTTCGCGAAACTCGAGAACCGGATCGAGGCCTACCGGGCGGTCGTCGGCTTCCTGGACGAACACGTCTGAGAGGCCGCGATCCGGGCGTCGAGTCGGGTGTCCCACCCGCGCAGACGCCGATCCGGATACCGGGAGAACCGTCACGCTTTTTCTCGTCGGGCGTCCCGCGTCGAACCATGTCGCTCCCCGAACGCGGGCGGCGCCGGGTCGATGCGCTCGTCGATCGGCTCTCGGGCGAATACGGCCCCTTCCCGGTCGTCGACAAGGAGTGGTCGATGCCTCGTTCGGTGTACGAGCGCGCCCGGGACCGCTTCGAGGCAGACGGTGGTGGCGGGGCCGGCGTCTGGCTCACTGACGACGTCGGCCGGGTGCTGCTGGTCCGGGACGAGGGCGACGACGGCTGGAGCGACCCAGGCGGGAAGCGCGACCCGGGCGAATCCTTCGAGACCGCTGCCCGCCGCGAGGTCCGCGAGGAAACCGGGGTCGACTGCCGCGTCACCGGTATCTGCGACGTGCATCGAGTGCAGTTCCGCGACGAGACAGACCCCGAGCGACCGGCAGTCGTCGCGCCGATCGTCGTCTTCGAGGGCGATTACGTCGCCGGGGAGCCCAGGCCGCTGGAGGGTGAAATCGCCGACGTAGCCTGGTTCGCCGAGCCTCCAGGGTCGGTCCTGTACGAAGAGGTCCGGACGCGGTCGTATCCAGCGGCGGAATGATGCTCGGGGGTCCCGTCGATACGGTTTTGCACCCGCCGGTCGATAGACACGGGCGATGGACGTGACGGATCGCTCGCGGACGGCGGTGTCCCGTCACCTTTCCCGACTCGAACGCGAGTTCGGGGACTTCGAGCACCACCGGATCGACCGGGAATACCCGCCGGAGGAGTACGAGACGCTCGTCTCCCGGTTCGAGGCCGGCCGCCTCGGCGGGGCCGGGACGTGGACGCGCAACGCCGACGGCGAGGTCCTCCTCGTCAGGGAGGCAAACCACGACGCCTGGTCCGAACCGAGCGGGAAACACGAGGCCGATGAACGGTTCGTCGAGACCGCTCGACGCGAGACTCGCGAGGAGACCGGGGTCGAGGTGGCGGTGACGGACGTCCTGCGGGCGCGCATCACGAGCGCTCGCGACGAATCCGATCCCGAGCGGCCGGCGGTCGTCCGGGTGATGGTGTACTTCACCGCGGAGCCCGCCGGCGGGACCGCCGAACCCCAGCCCGGCGAGACGGAGGCGGTGGCCTGGTTCGACGAACTGCCGGACGACCTGCTGTACGACGCGTTGCGGGACTTTCCGCTGTGACCGATCGGCGGTGGCCCGATCCGGGTTCGGGGGAGGGCCGCTACGACTCGATCTCGGAGTCCGGGTTCCAGGCGACCGCCCACAGGAACCCGTCCGGGTCGGCGAAGTAGCCCGAATACCCGCCCCAGTCGGTTTCCCCGGCCGGTGTGACGATGTCCGCGCCCGCCGCTCGTGCTTCGTCGAGTGCGTCGTCGACCGCCGCCTTCGATTCGACGTTGTGGGCCAGGGTCAGGCCCCGAAATCCGTCTCCCTCGGGGGAACCGTGGCGTCCTCGGCAGGTGCCTCCCGCGGGTACGGCGCCAGCGTCGGGCCTGCGGTTCCGAAAAACGCGATGTCCCCGTCGGTTTCCGCCTGGGGCCGGCCGAGGCCGTCGCGGTAGAACGCCGTCGATTCGTCGAGGCCCCGCACGCCGAGCGTGACGATGCTGATCCTGGGGTCCATGGCCGTGATACGATCCCCGGGGGGAGTAGTTATATTTTAATTGATAGTTTCGTCGGATCGATGAACTGGCTCCGGACGCCGCGACCGTCGACGGCCTCAGATCACGCCCGTCTTTCGCGCCACCTCGATCGCCGCCTCCTCGCTCATCCCGTCGCCGAGGATCGTGTAACGGTCGCGGATCTCGTTGGCGGTCGACAGCGCCTCGATGACCTCCTCGTCGGTGACACCGAGTTCGTCGGCCGTGGTCGGGGCGTCGATCGCCGCGAGGGCGTCACGAATCCTGGTCCAGAACCCGCGCTCGCCCCCGTGGAGGTAGGCGGTCATGATCGACCCGACGCCGACCTGGTGGCCGTGGAAGGCCTTCCCGGGCGCGATGCGATCGAGCTGGTGCGAGAAGAGGTGTTCGGCCCCGGACGCCGGGCGGGAGGAGCCGGCGATCGACATCGCGACGCCCGAGGAGACCAGCGCCTTGACGACGACCCAGGCCGACTCCTCGAGGCCGGGCCGGATCGAGTCGGCGTTGTCGACGAGCATCTCGGCGGTCATCTCCGAGAGGGCGGCGGCGTACTCGGAGTACTCGACGTGCTTGAGCCGGTTGGCCAGCCGCCAGTCCATGACGGCGGTGTAGTTCGAGATGATGTCGGCACAGCCGGCGGTCGTCAGCTCCCACGGGGCGTCGGCGATGATCTCGGTGTCCGCGACGACGGCCAGCGGCGGGTCCGCGGCGACGCTGTGGCGGGTGTCGCCTTCCGGGATCGAGGAGCGCCCGCTGACGATGCCGTCGTGGCTCGCGGCCGTCGGAATCGAGACGAACCCCTGGTCGCGGTCGTCGGCCGCCATCTTCGCGATGTCGATCGGCTTGCCCCCGCCGACGCCGACGAGGTAGTCCACGTCCTCTCGCTCGGCCGCGTCGATTACTCGCTCGACGGAGTCGAAGCTCGCCTCCTCGACCACGACGACGGCGGGATCGTCGCCGCGGGCCTCGAAGGCGTCGACGATGCGGTCGCCCGCGATCTCCTTCGGCACCGGACTCGTTACGACCAGCGGTCGACCGTGCAGGTGGAGGTCCGCGATCACCTGCGTCGTCTCCGGGAGGACGCCGTGCCCGACGACGACGTTCCGGGGGAGCCGGATCCACGTCGATTTCTCGAACATACGGGTGACCTCGTGACGGGCAGCCAAACCGTTTGCCCATCGCAACGGGTCCGCCCGGCGATCGAAAACCCGTCGATCAGTCGCCGGGGGCGATCCGGACGTAGTAGTTGAACAGGTCCGTCACGCTCGGGTCGGTCACCCGGACGCTGGCGGTCGGATCGTCCACGGCGTTCGTGACCGTTTCCGGGCCGACCCCGTCCCGGAGGAAGCCCCGCCGCTCGACGCCGGCCTCGAAGAGGCGTTCGTCCCGGACGTACTCGCGCATCCCGTCCCGGACCCCCTCGACGTGAAGGACGCGCGGGACACCTTCGAGCAAGGTCTCCGGGCGTCCCTCCGAAACGATCCCGCCGTTCCTGACGAACGCGATGCGATCGGCGAGACCGGCGTCCACTGGGCGATGACTCGAGAGCAGGATCGTCCGGCCGCCTGCGTGCAGATCGGCCAGGACCGCGTGGAGCGCGTCGACGACCGTCACGTCGAGGGCCGCCGTGGGTTCGTCGAGAAGGTACAGCGGGACGTCGGCCGCGAGCGTGATCGCCAGTTCGAGTTTGCGCTTCATCCCGCCGGAATACTCGCTCACCTCGCGATCGAGGTCGTCAGTGTCGAAGGCCAGCGCCTCGAGAACTTCGCGCCAGCGCTCGGTCGCCCTGGGATGGAGGTCCCGGAAGAACGCCACGTTCTCGCGCCCGGTCAACTGGTCGACGAGCATCCCGTCCTGGAGCATGAAGCTCAGTTGCGATCCCGCTTCGGTCGGCGACCGGCCGAAGACCTCGACCTTGCCGGTTTCGGGCTGGAGTCCGCCGGCGATACAGGTCAGAAGGATCGTCTTCCCCGACCCGTTCGGGCCCATGAGCAGCGTAATCTCCTCCTCGTGCACCTCGAGATCGAGGGCCTCGAGAACGCCCACGTCGCCGAAGTCCTTGCCGAGACTGCGGGTCTCGATCGCCGCCACGTCACTCACCACCCTCGCCGCTGTAGACCGCCCGGTCCATCACGACCGAAGCGCCGGCCCCGAGCGCGATCGCCCAGAACGCCAGCAGCGCGACGTACTCCGGGGTGATCGGGAGGGCTGGCGGCGTCACACCGCCCGACGTCCCGGCGGCCGCCGAGGCCGGGGTTTCGGTGAGGTGCCAGGTCTGCAACCGGGCGGCCAGGGAGTTCGGGACGAGGTTCACGACCACTCTGGTGCGCTCGGGGAGCATCCCCGGCGACATCCCGTTGTACCCGGTCAAGAAGAACGTGAGCAGGAGGATCGCGTTCGTGATCCCGACCACGATCTCGCTGTCCTCGACGAGCCAGGTGACCAGCACCGCGACCGAGACGCCGACCAGCGAGAAGAGCGCGAAGGTCAGGACAACGACCGGGATCGACGCGAGGCTTCGGACGGCGTAGTCGGCACCGTCCGCGACCCCGACAAGGAGGACGAGACAGTACGCCCCGGCAGCGACGACGAGGCCCGCCAGGAACCGGCCGGCGAAGTCGGCGCTCGGGGCGATCGGAAGCGATCGCAGTTTTCGGTACCGTTTCCGTTCCAGGTCCCGGGTCAACCCGCCGGCGAAGGCGACCAGCGTTACCGTCAACACCCCGAACAGGCCGAGGGAGACCGCCGTCGCGCCCTTGACGTCCGCGAGGACGGCAGTCCCGCCGATCGACTCGGCGCTCGGGAGAAACAGGACGCTCGTCAGGAGATACCAGAATGCGGGAAACCCGAAGCCCCAGATGACGGTCGCTTTCGTCCGGAGCATCCCGCGGAGGTTGCGCAACGCGAACGCCCTGGTCTGTCTGAGCCAGGTTGTCCCGTCGGGGTCGGTCCCATGAACGAACGTCCCGTCTCGAGCGAGGTCCGTCGACATACCTCCCCGGTTAGTTTGAACCGTGAAAAGGTTTGTGTTGCAAATTCACTTTGTAGAGCAAATCAAAGAATTGTTCAGTTAACTATTGTTGCGGGATCCCCCAGAATCCGGTTCCGTGTGTGGCTCGTATGATCCGGATCCTACTCGTCCAGCCCCTCGATCAACGCCTCGAGGGTGTCCACGTGCTCCTCGAACAGTTCCGTCCCGTCCTCGGTGAGTGCGTACGTCGTGCGTGGCCGTCGATCGACGAACTCCTTCTCGACGGTCACGGCGCCGGCGTCCTCCATGCGCTGGAGGTGGCTCGAGAGGTTGCCCTCCGTGAGGTCGAGATCTTCTTGAAGTTCGGTAAACGTCGACGAGCCGTGGCGGTAAAGGTAGGCGAACAGTTGGAGGCGCGTGGGCTGGTGAACGAGTTTGTCGAATTCCATGCTACCGCTCCAGGTACGCGTAGGTGAGCAGGGCGTACGCGACGTAGATCCCGCCGAACGCGAGATACGGCCAGGCCCGGAGGAGTTCGTATCGGGGCACCGCGACGCCCAGAGCCGCCATCCAGACGCCTCCGACGTAGAACGGATACCGGTCCCTGGCACGGATACGATACGCCCGGAGGCTGTGCCCGGCGACCGCGTACCCGACCCCGAGCATGATTACGATCACGGCGAAGGTGGTGAGCGTTCCCGCTCGTTCGCCCAGGTCGGCAGCATACCCAAGGACGGCCAGCACGGGGAAGACCGCCAGGTACGGGACGAAAATCTGGAACGGGATGCTCGGTTTGTCGGCGGGCGTCTCGAACTCCACGTCTTCGTACCACCCATAGTACAGTGCCGACCCGCCACCGAAGCCGCCGAACCAGATGAACCAGTACAGCCACGCGCTCAGGTCCGCAGAGTAAACGTACTGTGACGCCAGACTCGCCACACCGACCAGGCCGGCGAGAACGAGCCACTGCCGGGTGGCACCCTCGCTTCGCTCCGTGATTCCCATCGCCTCCTGTATCCGATCCAGTTGGGCCTGCAGCTCCGCCGGATCCACGTCGGGGTCGCCCTCGCCCGTGTCGGTAGCCATCGGTTCGGTTCACGACCGGAGGCGTGATGAACTTTGCGCCACAAAGTGGCGTGCGGTCGCCTACAGCGTATCGAGCACGCCCAGCACGGCCTCCTCGGCCTCGCGACCGGGGTCGAACTCGCTCCCGTCCCGGTCGCTGTTGAGGTGATCCTCCACGGTGCGGGCCATCGCGGTCTCCAGCGGCGTCGACTCCCAGCCAAGGGCGGCCAGGTCGTTCGTGTCCATCACGTGCGGGTAGTCCCGGTAGAGGATGAAATCGTCCGGGGAAAGACCTCCAGCAGCGAGTTCGCGGGGGCCGGCGTGGACGACCTCGACGTCGGTCTCCAGAGCCTCGGCGATCAGTTCGATCGACTCCTCCAGGGTGACCAGTCGGCGGTCGCCGACGTTGTACGCTCGACCGGGCTCGCCGCGTTCGCCGACGATCCGGAGGGCGCTGGCGACGTCCTCGACGTAGGCGCGGTGCCAGACGTTCTGGCCGTCGCCGGGCACGACGATCCGGTCGAAGCGGTTCACCCGGTCGATCCAGTAGTCGAGACGCTCGCTGTAGTCGTGCGGGCCGTAGACGATGCAGGGCCGAACGCTGAAGGCATTCACCCCGCGTTCGGCGACATCGAAGATCGCGCGATCACCCTCGGCCTTGCGGTTCCCATAGGTCTCCCCCGACTCGTCGGTCGCCTGCTCCTCGGTGCAGGGTTCGAGGGGCGTCTCGCCCTCGCGTTTCGGGATCTCTTCGCGCCCGTACGCGTCGCCCGAGGAGATGTAGACGTAGGCGTCGACGTCCTCGAAGACCCTGGTCGCGGTCCGGACCTCCCGCGGGTAGTAGGCCACGCAGTCGATCACGAGGTCGGGATCGGTTGCGGCGGCGTCGGCCAGGTCGCCGTCGTCAGTGCGATCGCCCTGCACGTGGTCCACGTCGTCGGCGTCCGCGAAGGGGTTGTCGTGGTTGCCGCGGTTGAAGATCGTGACGTCGTAGCCGTGCTCGCGGAGCTCCTCGACGACGTGGCGCCCGATGAAGCGCGTGCCGCCGATGACCAGTGCGTCGTCCATAGGCGAAGGTGGCGGAGGGATGGGAAAACGATACCGGAGACGGCAGTTCGGTCGAGGGTCGTGGCTCGCGGGTTACGGGCCGCGAACCGCGTCAGTCCTCGGTGAACAACTGCATGACGATCTTCGCCTCCGCGCGGTTGAGCCGCTGGGACATCGCGGACGCGGTGATGTCGAGTTCCTCCGCGATGTCGCCCAGTTGTGCGTGGCGGGGTCTCGCGTAGTACCCGGCGGCGACGGCGACTTCCAGCGCTTCCCGTTCCTTCTCGGTCAGTGACGACAGCGATACCTCGCCGACCTCGTCCGCCAGCGCGTCGCGATCGCTCCCCGGTTCCACGATCGTGATCGTCCTGAGGTCGTCGCAGGACCCCTCGAGTTCGTCGATGAGTTCCTGCAGCGCCGCCTCGTCCGGCACGTTGACGGACGCCACGATCGAGTCGCCGTTCACGTCGAGGATCTGCAGGATGCACCCGAGGCGCTCGAAGATCGGCCACGGGCAGTGGTCGCACTTCCCGGCCGGCGTGTCTACGTACTGGATTTCGGTGTCGTCGGTCGTCAGAGCCCACTCGCAGCGCGGGTTCTGGCCGTTCGCCGTGACCTTCAGTTCGACGACGTCCTGATCGGTCCGCCTGAGCATACACTCCTCCGGCGGTGTCAGTTCGAGTACCGCGCGGATCCGGCAGATGTCGTCGTCCGTTGAGAGCGAGGGGTTGGCTGTCATTGATTGTCCTGGGGGGCCGGTGCCGGTCGACGTGGCCCTCGTCCGGACGAGCCGGGCCCGTGAGTCGCAGTTTCCGTGCTCGTCCCTCCTTCGATAATTCACCCTCCGCCGGTGAAACCCTTGCCGATTTTCTTACAAGGTGGGAACGCCGGGATGAATGGCAGTCAGCCAACAGGTCCGGCGGATCTCCGTCGTGGGACTGGCGGAGAGGGCCACGATCGAACTGAGAAAGGGCACGGCTGCTTGCTGTGAGCCCCGGTCGAAGGATCCGGAGCGTGGGCGGCCGAGGTGTTCGAAGTCCGGTTCGGGGTGCCATCCCGGACCGCCGGAGGCTTTTTTGAACGGCGCAGTTTTGATCGGGGCATGACCGCGGCCGACCCGGACGTCGACCTTGGCGCGCTCGAGTCGCACCTCTCGAAGGAGTTGGGGATCGAGGTGGCCGGGACCGAGGTCCTCGCGGACGGCCTCAACCTGATCGTCGCGATTTCGACCCCGACGGAGGAACGGGCGTACACGTTTCGCCGGGCGAACAAGCTGCGACACACCAGCCTGTTCAACGAACTGGAGCGGGAGTACCGGCTGCTGGAACGCCTCGGGGTCATCGGGATACCGGCGCCGGAGCCGGTGCTGTTCTGCGACGACGCGTCGGTCGTCGGCGACCCGTTCTTCGTCACGACGCATCTCGACGGCGAGCCGTTCCCGTGGGGCTCCGACCTGCCCGAGCGGTATCGAAACCCGGCGGCTCGGGAACGAATCGGGACCCGTCTGATCGAGACGCTCGCCGCGATTCACTCGCTGGACGTCGAACAGTTCGAGCCGGTTTGCGACCGAAAGACGCCGGTGGACCAGGTGGCCCAGGCGAGCGACCGGCTCGACGTGGCCACGAGCGTTACGGGCCGGGAAGCGCCCCGACTCCGGGCCGTCGGGGACTGGCTCCGGGACAACGCGCCGGCGGAGTCCAGGACGACCCTCGTCCACGGGGACTACCGGCCCGGGAACGTCCTCTTCGACGGGGCGGACCGCCCCGAGATCACGGGCGTGCTCGACTGGGAAACCGCGATGCTCGGCGACCCCCTGACGGAACTCGGGTACTTCCTGCTCGACTGGCGGGACGGGGACGATCCGACGCTCCCGCTGGACGACCTCGAAGCCAGGTACGCTGAGGAGGAACTGGAATCGGTCCGAGCGATGAACGAGCAGGGCCACAGTCCCTTCACCGCGAAACCCGGCAGTCCGACCCGGCAGGAACTGGTCGATCGGTACGAGGACCTGACGGGCATCCCGTTCGAGCACGACCGGTACTACCGGGCCCACGCCGCGTTCATGCTCGCGACGGTCTGGGCGGACCTCCACCGACTCCAGGTCGAGGCCGGCGAGGCGTCCGGCTGGGACCCGTCGATCGATTACATGGCAATGGTCGCGACGGCGATCATCGACGGGGCATACCCGCTGTAGCGCCGGAATCGGTACGGATTTCGCGAACTGGAGCGATCAGTACGTCTTCGCGAAGTACGCGACGTGTTCGGCCGGTTCGTCGCACACCGCGCAGGTGTCGGCGTCGGGTTGCTCGACGTCCTCGCGTGCCGTCTCGGGATCGTCGGCGTCCTCGTCCAGCGGGAGCATGATGATCTCGGCCGCGATCTCCTCCTTGATCACCGTCTCGCAGGCCTCGTCGCCACACCACGGCGCCTTCACGTAGCCGCCGTGCTGGCCGATGGTGCCGAGGATCTCCGACGTCTCCCCGGCCTCGCGGACGTTCTCCTCGAGGTTCTCCTCCGCGGCCGCGTAGAGCTTGTCGTAGATCGCGTCGAGGTGCTCCTCGACGGTCCCGACGACGCCGGACCGGTCCGCCGCGATCGACTCGCCGTCGGGCCGGTGGACGAGCGTGATCGATCCCTCCTCGACCTCGTTGGAACCGATCTCGATCCGGAGGGGGACGCCGTTGAGTTCGTGTTCGTTGAACTTGAACCCGGGATTGCGTTCCTCGCGGTCGTCGAGTTCGACGTCGATCCCGGCGGCGTCGAGTTCGGCCGCGATCCCGCTGGCGTACTGGAGCACGTCTTCGCGGTCCTCCTCGCTCCAGATGGGGACGATGGCGACCTGCGTGGGCGCGATGGTCGGCGGGAGGACGAGGCCCTGGTCGTCGCTGTGGGTCATGATCAGCGCGCCCAGCGCCCGCCAGGAGAGGCCCCAGGAGGTGGTGTGGGCGATCTTCTCTTCCTCGTCCTCGTCGGTGTACGTGAGGTCGTAGGCCTCCGCGAAGGAGGTGCCCAGGTAGTGCGAGGTGGCGCTCTGCACCGACTTGCCGTCGGGCATCAGCGCCTCGACGGTCGTCGTCGTGTCCGCGCCGGGGAACTTGTCGTGGTCCGGCTTGCGGCCGGTCAGGACGGGGATGGCCAGCACCTCCTCGAAGACGCGCTCGTACTGGTCGAGGCGGAGCATCGTCTCGTCCCACGCCTCAGCCTTGGTCTCGTGGGCGGTATGGCCCTCCTGCCAGAGGAACTCCTTGGTGCGGAAGAACGGCTTGGTCTCGGTCGCCTCCCAGCGCACCACCGAGCACCACTGGTTCAGGCGCAGGGGCAGGTCGCGGTGGCTCCGGGTCCACTTCGCCATGAACGGCGTGATGATGCTCTCGGAGGTCGGGCGGACGGCGAGGCGCTCCTCCAGTTCGTCGTAGCCGCCCTGGGTCACCCACGCGACCTCGGGGTCGAACCCCTCGACGATGTCCTTCTCCTTCTCGAGGTAGGACTCGGGGATGAACATGGGGAAGTAGGCGTTCGTGACCCCGGTCTCCTTGAACCACCCGTCCAGGTTGTCCTTCAGGCCCTCCCAGAGGGCGTATCCGCGGGGCCGGGTGACGATGAACCCGCCCATG
>JBLGCL010000087.1:0-11260 GCA_047617305.1 Natronomonas sp. | reverse complement strand
GGAGTAGCAGCGCTCCGTGCGTCCGACGTCGTCGATCGGTACGGCCGTCGTCGCGGTCCGCACGACCGGTGCGCGTTTCGTGAAATCGGTGTTCGCGAGTATCGGGCGCTTTCCCTCCCGTTTTCGGCCAGTATCCGTCTTTCACGAATTTCCGGAAACCACACGCCTGCGCTTACGGGAACGGGCGAAGTAGCGTGGCGTACGATGCATCCTGACCGGCCACCCGACGCGATTCCCGACCTCCCCTCGCTCCGCCCCGAACTACAGCTCCTCGAGGTCGACGGCGAGGGGCGCCCGACCGGCCCGTTGGACTCGCTCGTCCTCGATCACCTGCTGCTCGAGGACGGCGCGGCCCTGTGGGTCGACGCGAGCGGGCACGCGACGACGCGACCGCTCGCCAGGATCGCCCCCAGCAGGCGAACGCTCGACCGGATTCGCCTCGCCCGGGGGTTCACGCCCCACCAGCACTACGCCATCGTCGACGACCTGCCCGAAGCGATCGACGCGCTCGGGGTCGACGCCTCGCTGCTCGTGCTCCCGGCGTTCGACGCGATGTACCGCGAGGACGACCGCCCCGGAAACGAGGGGCGAGACCTGTTCCTCCGGGGGCTCTCCGTCGTCGCCCGGATCGCCCGCGAGCGGGACCTGCCGGTCCTCGCGACCCGGGCCGCGACGGACGAGTTCGCGGCGCCCCTGTCGGCCGCTGCCGGCCGGACGATCGCCGTCGAACACACTCGGTTCGGCCCCCGGTTCGTCGGCGACGACGTCGAGACGCTCGTCTACTCCCGGGCGGCCGACGGGACCGTCCAGACGACGCTGGCCTACTGGGCGGCCGTCCTCCGGGCCCGACATCCCGAGCACGCGACGGCCGCCGAACCGACGTCGCCGGCGCTGGTGGCCGATCCGGGGCGGTGATCGCGATGGGACGAACGAACCCGACGTTCCGCGACCTGCTCGCCCGGATCGAGAGCCGCTGGAGCGACTACCGCCGGGCACTCAGGCGGGACGCGCGACCGGCCTTCGACCGCCTGTTCGAGTACGGCCGCCGGCACGCCGACGCCTGCGGCGTGCAGAACCCCCGCGACCCCTTCCAGGCGATCCTGCTTTCGATCGCGCTCGAACAGGAACGGCGGATCGACGACCTGCGCGAGCGCGTCGCGGAACTCGAAGGGCGGATCGCTGATCTCGAAGCCTGCGACGCGGACCTCGAAGGCCGCGACGACGGCCCCCACGGGAACTGACCCGTGTTCGCGATCGACTTCCGGGACGGCGACGTCCTGCGGTGGTCCACGACGGGGGACGGGGCGACGGTCGAGCGCGACGAGGACTACGTCCCGACGATCCACGTGACCCCCGAGAGCGCCGACGAGTGGCCGACCGTCGCGGACCGCCGTGCGGAGTTCGCGGCCCACCCGCGGGTCGTGGACACGCGCGTCGAGCGGTGGCGCCGAGGATTCCGCCACGACGCGGAACGCGTCCTGGCGGTCGACCTCGAGGCGATCGACGCCGTCCGGACCGTCGCGCGGCAGATCGCGACGTGGGAGCGCGCCGGGACGCTCCGGCTGTACAACGTGGATTTCTCGCCGGGGTTCCGGTACTGCCTCGAGACCGACACGCCACCGGAAACGAACGGGAACCTCTCCACGCTCGAGGTGGCCGTTCCGCCGACCGCGTTCGCCGACGACGGGCCGGGGATCACCGAGGGGAGGGTCGACGGCGAGCGCGTCGCCGGGCACCCCGTCACCGTGCTCGGCGCGATCCTCGACCGCGTGGACGAGCGCGATCCGGACGTCCTGGTCCTGAGCACGGCCCGGATCGTCCCCGAACTGTTCGGGACCGCCGCGGAACACGAGGTCGGGGACGTCGCCCTCGGTCGCCGCCCGGGCTACCGGCAACTCGCCGGACGCTCCACCTACGAGAGCTACGGGCAGATCGGCCACTCCCCGGCCCGGTACGGCGTCCCCGGCCGGGCGATCGTCGACGAGTCGAACACCTTCTTTTACGGCGAGACGAACCTCGCGGGCTGTCTCGACCTGGTCGAGCGCTCGTGGAAACCGTTGCAGGAACTCGCGTGGGCCTCGATCGGGAACGTCCTCACGGCGATGCAGATCCGCGAGGCCCGCGACCGGAACGTGCTCGTCCCGTGGCGGTCCTGGCGCCACGAGCGCTTCAAGACGATGGGCCAGCTCCACGACGCCGACCGGGGCGGCCACACCCTGTCGCCCGACGTCGGGTTTCACGAGGACGTCCACGAACTCGACTTCGCGTCGCTGTACCCGAATATCATCCGCACCCGGAACATCAGCCCGGAGACGATCCGGTGTGACTGTCACGACAACGATCGGGTCCCCGAACTGGACTACACCGTCTGCGAGGATCGAGGATACCTTCCCGACGTGCTGGGGCCGCTGATCGACGACCGGGCGGCGATCAAGGCCGAGATCCGCGAGACGAACGATCCCGACCGGCGCGCTGCCCTCCAGGGAAAATCGGACGCCATCAAGTGGATCCTGGTCTCCTGTTTCGGGTATCAGGGCTTCTCGAACGCGAAGTTCGGCCGGATCGAGGCCCACGAGGCGATCAACGCCTACGCCCGCGATATCCTGCTGACCGCCAAGGAACGCCTGGAGGCGGCGGGGTGGCGGCTCCGGCACGGCATCGTCGACAGCCTGTGGGTGACCGCCCGCGAGGACGAGGAATCGCGCCCGCTCCGGAACGTGGCGAGCGAAATCTCCGACGCGGTGGGGATCGACCTCGAGTACGAGGCGGCCTACGACTGGGTGGCGTTCGTGCCGCTACGGACGAGCGACGAGGGCGCGCTCACGTCGTACTTCGGGCACTACGCCGATCCCTCAGACGGGGACGACGACGGCGCCGCGTCGCCGGACGAGCGCTTCAAGTACCGCGGCATCGAGTGTCGCCAGCGCAGCACGTCCGATTGGGTGGCGACTGTACAGCGGGACCTGATCGCGGTCCTCGACGAAACCCGCGACCCGGCGGCCGTCTGCGACCGCCTCCGGTCGCACCTCACGGCCCTTGAGACGGGGCAGGTCGATCCGGCCCGCCTCGCGATCACGAACCGCGTCTCGAAGCGTCTCGCGGAGTACAGCCGGAGCACCCGCAACGCGGCCGCGCTGGAGCGCTCCGCGGCGCTCGGTCTCGACCGCTTTCCCGGCCAGGACGTCGAGTACGTGGTGGTCGACGACGAGAAGACTTCGCGCGAGCGCGTCCGCCTACTGTCCGAGGAGCCGGGGACGTACGACCGGGCGTTCTACCACGAGCGAACGCTTCGCGCGGCCCGGAGCGTCCTCGCGCCGCTGGGCTGGGACTGCGCACGAATCGAGGACGCCCTCGCGGAGCGCGCCGACGGACATCTCGACGCGTTCGCGTCGAATGGGACCGATCGCCCGCAGACGATTACCGGTGCCGGAGACACGGCAAACAACTGATTCGGCAGAAAGCGCTTATAAGTGGAGTCAGAGCCGTGGATCGTCGTCGCATACTGGACGGGCGGTCGCACCACTGCTCGTGCCCGACCGCGACGTCCGGGCGTTCGTCCGCCACACCTGGCGCAACGAAGCCCGCTTCGTCCGGCGTGCGGGCGTGGGGCGGTATGTGGCGACGTGCGCGTCCCCAGTGTCCTCTTTCGCGGCCGTCCACTAGCCGTCCTCGTACGTTCTCGAGCCGAGAAGGAGCCGGACGAAAACGACGGCGAAGGCGACCCAGTAGCCGCCCCACAGGAGACCATCCTGTCCGAACGTGGCGTCCACCCCGACGGTGCCGAGCGTCAGGAGCGCGAGGACGTACATGTGCGTCCCGAAGAAGTCGGCGAGGCCCGCCTTGTCGCTCACTTTCGACGGGTCGTAGCCGGCGATGAGGTGCAGCATCTCCCGCTCCCGGATCAGGTATCCCAGCAGACCGAAAAGGCCGCCGACGGGCAGCATGGTTAGTGACAGTTGGGAGACCATGTGGTGTCATTCCCCCGACCAACGGTTGTATTTTACCACCTCCCGAGCAGGGAATCACCTCGACGACCGACCGGTCGCGTCGTCGGCGGATGCGCCCCCGCCAACGGCCGGTTCGCGGTCGTAGACCAACTCGTCGAAGGACAGGAAGACCGGCGCGAGCCAGGGGGCCCACTTGATCCCGAGACGGACGGCGTTGTGCAGCGGCGTGTTCCGGTGGGAGAACGGGCAGTTGGCCATGCAGATGGCGCAGTCGGTCCCCGCCTGCCGCCAGAAGGAGTAACACCGTGCGTCGTCGGTCGGCCACTTTTCGGTGCCGCGGACGTCGACCTTCTCGCCCGTGGTGAGCGCCTGCGACGGACACTGGGTCGCACAGCGCTTGCAGTGCCGGCAGAACCGCTCCACGCCGAGGGAGACCGGATCGTCGTCGGGGAGCGACAGGTCGGTCGTGACGGCGCCGATCCGCACGCGACTTCCGTACTTGTCGGCGACGAGGATGTTGTTCCGCCCGAGTTCGCCGAGGCCGGCCTCGACGGCTAGCGGCGGCAGGACCACCTCGTAGTGGGCGTCGTACTGGGGCCGGGCGTCGTACCCCGCCGCTTCCAGGACTGCAGCCATCGTCTTGGCGATCCGAGCAGCACGGTAGTACTGGCGGGCGGATTCCCGGATCACGGGGGACTTCGGCGCCGCCTGCATCTCGTCGAAGTCCATCTCCACGAGGAAGACGACGGCCGCGTCGTGATCGAGGTCGACCGACTCGCCGTAATTCTCGTCGAACCGGCCCTTCTCGGTGTAGACGTACTCCTGCGGGACCTCCGTACAGCCGACGTCGACCGCGCCGAGTGCGTCCGCCAGGTCGCGGAGCACCCGGTGGGGTTCGTCGGCGGCCGTCAGCCGTTCGACCCACTCCCTCACGACGGCGGGTTCGGGTTCGATGCCCTCGATCGACTCGAAGTAGTGGTCGGCTTCCGGCGTGACCGCGGGATCGTAGTACAGGGTCTCCGGGGAGCCGAGTTCCGGTTTCTCGCGGATCCGGTCGTCGGTTTCCCGCAGGTCGGGTCGTCGCTCGTAGTAGTCCTCGTAGGGATCGGTTCCGGGCGTCCGCTCGGCGCGGGCGAACATGGTGTCCCGCTCGTCGACCCGCTCGTCGGGGCGGTCGGTTACCGGGCGGTTGCCGCCTCGGACGAGGGTCCGGACCCGCCGGCGAAGGCGGTCCAGGATCGACCCGTCGGCGCGATTCATGGATACGACCACCCTCCCCCGAACCGCACCGTCGGTCCCGTCTCGCGGGCGATCATGGGTGAGACACTGTCGGCCTCGGCGTTAACGACTGCGATACGTGATGGGCGAAAACGCGGAGACGAGGCACGCCCTTTCGGTGTCGAGCGCGTCCGCCACACGACCGGAGCGGCCTTTTGCCCCGTCGGAGCCCCTTCCCGTACGTGTCCGACGTCGACCCGACCGCCTCCGGTACGACCGTTCCGACCGTCGACCCGCGAGTACCGCGGTTCGGCCAGGGCCTCACGGCCTCGCTCCTGGCCGTCGCCATCGTCTTCGGAGTACCGTGGCTCGTCGGCCTGGTCGCGCTCTCCCTGACGCTCGCCGTCGGCTCCCGCTGGCGACTCGACCTGTATGGTCTCCTGTGGCGCCACGCGGTGGTCCCGCTGGTCGGCCCTCCCTCGCGAACCGAGGCCGCAGCTCCCCACCGCTTCGCCAAACTGATCGGCGCCACCTTCACCCTCGCGGGCACCCCGCCGGTGCTGATCGGCGGCCCCTACGTCCTCGCGGGCTACGCCCTGGCCGGAATCGTGGCGGTCCTGGCCGGACTCGCCGCGACGACCGGCTTCTGCGTGGGCTGTCGCCTCTACGGACAGCTGGCCGTCGCCCGGCGACTGAACCTGGTCTGACGGCCTCGAAGAACGTTTCAAAACTTCATTATTTAGGCTTTGTATCGGGGTAGACGATCGCGGAGACGGCTATCGTTAGTATGATATTCGGGCTCACGGTAGTTCCACCTGAGATGCAAGGAATCGGCATTCTGGGCGGCATGGCGCCCGAATCCACGGTCGAGTACTACCGGACCATCATCGAGGCGAGCCACGACCGGGGCTGGGAGAAGCGATATCCACAGACGTACGTCAACAGTCTGAACTTCGAAGCGTTCTACGACCCGATCTCGAACGGCGAGGACGCGCGGGTCCTGGAGGTCCTCTCGGGCGGCGTCGAGGACCTCGCCCGGGCGGGGGCCGACTTCGCCCTTTTCGCGTCCAACACGCCCCACAGGTACTTCGAGGACGTCGCGGCCGAGGCGTCGATTCCCATGCTGAGCATCGTGGACGCGACGGGCGACGCCGCGGTCGATCGCGGCTTCGAGCGGGTCGGCCTGCTCGGCACCCTTTTCACGATGGAGGGCGAGTTCTACCCGTCCGGCTTCGCGGAGCGCGACCTCGAAATCGCCACGCCGACGGCGTCCGAACGCGAGTGGGTCCACGAGAAGATTTTCAGCGAGTTGACCAGCGGCCAGTTCACCGACGAGACGAAGGCCGGGCTGATCGAGGCGGTCGAGGGCATGCAGGCCCGCGACGACATCGACGCGGTCGCGCTCGCGTGTACCGAACTCCCGCTGATCATCGACGAGTCCGACGTCGACGTCCCCATCCTCAACACGACCGAACTCCACGCCCGGGCCGCGTTCGATCGCGCTACCGCGACCGCGGAGTCGGTCCGGGCGGACTAACCGAATTCGTTCTCATCGGGTCGCCACAGAGAGCGCGATGGTGTCGGTCGTCGCGGTCCCCTCGGTCGTCGTTTCGTTCCCATCGAACCGGTCGAAGTCGATAGTTTCGGGACCGGCCTGGCGACTGCCCCGTTCGAGCGACACGGCACGTCCGTCGCCGGGTCGAACTCGCCGTTCGATTCACGTCCGCTCGTTCGGCGTCGGCGACGTGTTCATCGGGCTACTCGCGGCGGCGTACTCGCTGGTGCAGTTCCTGTTCGCGCCGCTGCTCGGGCGGATCTCGGACGGGCGGGTCGCCGACCTGTCCTGATGCTGTCGGTCCTGGGCAACGCCGTCGCGTGGACGTTCTGCCGAGTTTCGCGGCGGCCAGGTTCAGCCTGCTCGCGTTCGTCGCCACCTACGTAACCCTCCCCGAACCGCCCCGCCGCCGGATCGCCGCCGTCAGCAGGGTCGGGATCGTCGATCCCTTCAGGGACGCCCTCGCTGACGTCGACCTCCGGCCACTCGTCGTCGTGTTCCTGGTGGCGAGCGTCGCGTTCTCGGGCGTGCAGGTGGTCTTCGTGGCGTTCGTCGCCGACGCGTTCGGGTACGACGAGACCCAGGCCGGGTTCCTGCTGACCTACGTCGGGATCCTAGGGGCGATCAACCAGGGATTCGAGGTGCGTCACCTCTCGCGGCGGTTCGCCCACGCGCTCCTCTCTTTGGCCGGGGGCGTCCTCCTGTTCGTCGCGCTCGCCATGCTCCCCTTCTCGGAACCGACCGGTGAGTTCCTTCCCGCCGCCGTCTCGCTCTTCGGCGAGGGGCCTGGACTCGTCGTCCTCCTGGTCGTGCTCGCGATCCTCTCGACGGGGAACGGCCTCCTCAACGTCGGGATCGCGACGCAGTGGCGAACCCGTGGGCCGGAAACCGCAACCGCGTTCGCGGGCCTTTTCCTCGTCGAACGCTAACGAGGGACAAGAACCGATGCTGAACCCGCTCCGCTGGCTCGCCCGCCTCCTGAAACGCGACGAGCTCAGCGACGCCGAAAAGCGGGCGCTGGACACCGTCGCCATCTACTCGGCCGGCGGGATGAGTTACGAACGGTTGGACGCGGAAGCGGAGGACGAGGAGGCGAAGGGAGCGGAGGGACCGGAAGAGTCCGCGGACCCGGGTGCGACCGAAAGCGATCGATCGGCCCGAGAGGGTTGGAAGCCGTAGGTATTCGGGAAGCGTCGCGTCGGAAGCCCTCCAGAAGGTGCCGTCATCGTAGGGGTCGGGCCAGGTCCGCTTCGACCCCGACTGGACGCGCCGGACAACCTGATCGGTCACGCGGGAGGCGGCGGTAAGGAACCGCCGTCGAAGTGGCGGAGGGGAGTCCGTCTCGCCGGTACCGAGGGGTCTCGCTCCCGTAGTCGCTCCGTCGTCGATAGCGATGCTGTATAACTGGACGGGTCTCCGGCGGGTGGGCGGCGTGCGCTCGCGTCTGCGGCCGTCCTCCAGGCGTTAGCTGTCGGTTCGGGGGGTCGGTAAAGCGGGCCCGACACAATTTGATATAGCGATATGTAATTCATTCATTCGTGACGGCCCTCCATCCGGTCGGGATTCGTCGCCAGGAGAAGGAGGGAACGCCGGAAATCCGTCGCTACCAGGGGTCGGTGTACCGATCGAGCCCCTCGATCTCCCCTTCGCGGACGGCCCGGGCAAGTGCCGGAACGTCGAGGTCGGGCGTGGTCTTCGGGTACTTGCGCCGGAAGTATTCCACGAGGTTTGAGACGTCCCGTTCGAGGAGTTCGTCGGCGTTCTCGTGGTCGGTCGGGACGGCCTGGGGCCAGTCGAAGATGGTCACGCCGTCGTCGGCGACGAACACGTTGTACTCGCTCATGTCGGCGTGAACCCGTCCCTCGCCGTAGGTCGAGGCCAGTTCCTCGAGGAGCAGCGTGAGTAGCGGGCGCACCTGCGGGTCGTCGAGGCGGGCCTGCGAGAGTTCGACCCCGTCCATCTTCTCCATGACGATGGCGTGCCGGTTGTGGTCGATCGGTCGCGGCACGGAGACGTCGGGATAGAGCGTCTGGAGGGTTTCGTACTCCCGTTCGGCGGCCTTGCGCGCGGTGTAGAGCGTCGAGACGTGCTCGCGATCGGACGTGTAGTCCCGTTCCTTCATCACCCGCCGGAAGTTCGTGACCCCCTCGCGGTGGTACTTCAGTGCGAGCGGCTTGTACGAGCGTACCTCGTAAACGTCGCTTTCCTTGCCGACGCCCAGCGACGCACCCACGCCGTCGATGGTGTCGCGCTCGGCGAAGGCGTGCAGAGCAAGGACGTCGTAACCCTCGAAGGTAAGCTTGTACCCCTCGTACTGGATGGTCTTGCGCTCGATCAACCCGCGGTCGAGGCACCGATCCAGCCGGTAGTCCACGTCCTCGGGGGTCAGTCCGGAGAACTCCGGCAACTTCCCGCGGTTCACCCACTCCGAGAAGCGCATCCCGTGTTCGACGCCCGAGAGGAGATGGAAGTCCTCGGACTCGAGGTCGGGCATCAACCCGGCGACGTTCCGAACCATGTCCGCGGAAACTACGGTTCGGGGCCGTAAAAGCGCCGCGAGTATGCTGATAAACCGCTCCCGACGATATATTTCCCCGATCCGGAGCGACGCGGCTTCCCGGCCGACCGCGAGCGATCAGGCGCGACAGGTCGCGAGCATGTGCAGCGAGAGGTCCGCCAGGGTCGGATCGGTGCGGAGGCGGTCGTTCACGTCCCGAATGGCGTCCTTCGCTGCGTCGTCGAGTAGATCCGGATCCGGGCCGCGGGGGCTCGCGACGCCCTCCAGGCCGGCCACCTCGCGAACGGCGAGCCCGGCCCGATCGAGGAGGTCGACGAACTCCCGGTGCCTGAAGAAGTGGGTGTCGGCCATACGGGGTGCTGACGGATGCTGACGACGAAACTCGGCGGTATAGTCTGGGTCAGCAACCAAGTCGGGCACCGCAGGGAGCGCGTCGGCGTTTCCTTCCTCTCCGGCCTCCTGAACCGACAGGAGGACCATCCCGAGCAGCCCCATGACGGAGACGAAGACGGGGCCGCCGGGCGCGGTGACCCGCCGGAGTTCCTCGGCGGCGGCCAGTCGGCGATCCCCGTCGACGACGTGTGAGAGGGGCCCGCCGAGACAACAGGTGGCGTCGAAGGCGTCGTCGCGGTAGCCGAGGGTCCGGAGGTCCCCGGCGTGGATGTCGACCCGGTCGGAGACGCCATAGTCAGCGATTTTCTCGCGGGCGAGATCGCGCTGGCCCTCGCTCGGTTCGGCGAGGACGACGTCGTACCCCCGGTCGGCAAGCCAGATGCTGTATCGACCGCCCCCGCCACCCACGTCGAGGACTCGGGTCGACGGGCCCGGGGTTGGCAAATTCGCGTCGAGTCGTTCGATCGTGGCCTCCCATTCGAGACGGTGGTAGAAGTCGCGATCGAGTCGGTGCCACTCCCGCTCGCCGTACTCGTCGTAGAAGGCCCGGGGATCGGTCGGATCCTGGTCGGCCATGGGTTGCCTTGGACTGGCGGTCGTGAATCAGTACCGGCCGGCGGGGCGCGGGGCCGACGGTACCACCGTCCGACTTATACACCCGGACGCCAACGGCCATCCATGCCCGACTTCGATCCGGGGAAATTCGAGGACAAATACGAGCACTACTTCGGTGAACTCCAGCAGGCCTACAAACGCGCTTTCGAGACGATGGACCGGGAGTTCGACTCCGAATTGATCCACGCGATCGACCAGCGGGTGCTCTCCGAGAGCGAACCCTTCTACGAGGAGGGTGACGGGTTCCGGATCGACCTCCCAGAGAACCCGTACGCCAGGATCGACGACTCCCTGGTGGATGTCGACCGGTTCGAGACGATACTCTCGCGCTACGTCGACGAACTCGAACGGGAACTCCGGCGGGTGTTCGACCGCGAGTGAGCCGCCGCGCGTGGGCCGGTACGGGTATACCGCAAACAACGTCCGCGGAACGTCGCACGACACGGCGTCCCACGGTTTAGGCGAACCGAAGATACAAGAACGGTGGTACCTTATGCGTGAGTAATGAGCACCGAATCGCAGGGCGAAGCGGACGACCTCAAGGAGCGCGTCGGGAACTTCCTCATGCGGAACTTCCCGCAGATCGAGATGCACGGCGGGGACGCCGCGATCCGCGACCTCGACCCGGAGACGGGCGAGGTCACGATCCGACTGTCCGGCGCCTGCAGCGGGTGTGGCATCTCGCCGATGACCATCCAGGCGATCAAGAGCCGCATGACCAAGGAGATCCCGGAAATCACCAAGGTCAACGCCGATACCGGGATGCCCGGCGGCGAGGGCCACACGAGCGGGGGTCGCGGCGGCAGCGTCGACACGTTCCCCGGCCCGGGGGCGGGGGACGATGGCGAGGACGACGAAGGTCCCGAAGCGCCGTTCTGACGCCGGTCCGATCGGACGAGAGCCTTGTGAACTACCCCGCCCTACTCGTCGCCTTCGGCGACTCCTGGAGGACGGGGCTTCCTGATTCAACGACGTGACTTGCAGACACTTCAAGAGTGTCCACAGCGGTCGCAG
>JBLGCL010000086.1:0-11275 GCA_047617305.1 Natronomonas sp. | reverse complement strand
TCGGAGCTTACGCGATTCCCGCCCGTCCCCAGAACGCGAAGCGTTCTGGTGTGCGAACGAGACGCACGGCGTCTCGTCAACGCCGTGAACGGCGGGACTCCCTCGCTGTCTTAGGTGGTCCGTCTTCCAGCGGCCCCGGGCCACAGTCCGGGCACTCACCGTCGGCGGAGGGCCCGGTCGTCGAACTGGACCGTCTCGACGTCCCCGGGAGACGGATCACGGCGGTCGTCGGGGCGAACGGGTCCGTCAAGTTCACGCTCCTGAAAGCGTTCGCCGGGCCCCGCGCCCGACGGGATCGCGGAGGTGCATCTGGTCGTCCTCCGACGCTATCCCCACCATGGGTTCTTCGAGACTCTCATCGGCGAGGGCCGGAGGGCGTTGGACCGAGAGCTGGAACCCGCCGGTGTGGACGACCTGCGGGACCGCGATCTGAATCAGCTCTCGGGCGGCCAGAAACAGCTCGTGTGGATCGCGATGGTCCCGACCCAGGAAACGGACGCGTTCAGGGACGGCGACGTCCACGCTTCGGGACCGCCGCGGGACGTGGTGGTGGAGGCCTTTCCCTTGGCGGTACTTCGCGTGGATGGGACCCGCAGCCACGCTCCGGAGTTCGAGCTGGTTCCGGAACGAGAACGATCGACGCTTCACTCAGGCCGTCGATCGCCCGACCAGCGTCGCGACGATGTCCCGAAACGTCTCCGGTCGATGCCGCCAGACGACGCCGACCATGTTCCAGACGAACAGCAGCACGCCCAGGCCGAGCAGGTTCCCGCCGATCATCAGGACCCAGGTCGGCGCCGCGAGGGCGTCCCCGCCCCAGAGGATCGCCAGGCCGAGCGTCAGGAACACGAACTCCGCCATCGCCAGACGCTCGTCGTAGAGTTCGTCGACCATCGGAACGGGTTCGTACCCGAGTCGGTCGCTGTAGCGGTGGTACCAGACGATGAACGGGACGACGTGGTAGAAGGTCGCGATGATGGTGAGCGTGAAAACCCCGACGAACAGCAGGTGCGTGGCCCCGGGACTCCCGAACCGGGCGTAGAAGTCCAGTGGATCGGCCACCCACCGCGGGATCGAAAGGAGGACCCAGCCGAACAGCGAGAGGGCGACGAGCCCGTAGCGCCGGAGCATCGGGTCGATCTCGACGCGGGCGAACCAGAGTCGCCGGGCAAAGAAGACGGCGAAGGCGGTCGTCCCCACGAGGAGCAGGGTTGCGCCGGCGGCCGCGAGTGGGGGGGAGTCGACGAGACGTCCGGTAGCCAGCAGCGGGACTCCCGCCGGGAACGCGACCATCTCGACGTGGGTCAGGTGCGCGTCGAGGGGGGTCGTCTTCGACTGGGTGAACATCGGAGCGAGTTGATAGAGCGCGCCGACGATCGTCCCGAGGACGAATCCGAAAACCGTGAGGGTGAGGTGTGCCAGGAGGAGCTGCGGCGCGTGGAGCGAGACCGGAACCGGAAGCGAGCGTGACAGCGGATCGAGAATCCGGTAACCGAAATCCGTCGCGAGCAGCCAGCCGAGCATCGAGGCGACGACGAGGCTGCCGAGCGCGAGCGCGAAGTGCGCCTCGGTAACGTCCAGGTTCCTCGCCGGCGGGAGCGTGCGAGCCACGTTGTCGGCGAAGAGCCAGAACCCGACGAGGAGGACGGTCGCGCCAACCGGGAGCCAGTCGTACGCCCGGATGACGAACGCGAGGAAGAGGGCGACCACGCCCAGCGTGACCAGCCACAGGCTGACGACGGACTGGCGGCGGGAGTGTAACCCCGTCCCCGACCAGACGGGGACGAACTGCGTCATCGCCCCCATGATCGTCAACCCGACCCATCCCGCCAGCAGGAGATGGAGCGTCCCCGCCCCGGCCGGGCGGATCGGTGCGACGAGGGAACCGACTCCAGCAATGGCGCCCCCGACGAGGAGGACGACCCCACCGAGGACGAAGTGGGCGAACGGGATCGAGAGTGGCGGTTGTCGCTCGGTGTCGAGGTCCGATGGGAGGCCGTTCATGGTAGGGGTGTGGGAGGGAGGCGGCTTGCGTGGCGATTCTCGGTCCGCGTGCCTTCGTTCGGTCAGTCGTCCGCCGGATTGGTCCCGTTTTCGATCGGCCGCTGTTCCGGCAACGGACCGTCGTACTCCTCGGGGACGTAGGGGCAAAGCGGGTCGCTCTCGAAGGGGTCGCCAGTGTAGGCGTGTGCTCGCGAACGACTGCCCCCGCAGACGTGGCGGAACTCGCAGGCACCGCACTTGCCCCGAAGTCGGTCCTCGTCGCGGAGGTCGGTAAAGAGGTCCGCGTTCCGGTAGATGTCGACGACGCTCCGATCCCTGACCGACCCCGCTGACTCGGGCAGGAACCCCGACGGGTAGACCTCGCCCAGGTGGCTCACGAACGCGAAGCCCTTGCCGGCCCTGATTCCGGTGCGGCGCCCTACGTCGTCGTTCGCGGGCGTCGACACGACGTCGTCGCCCCGCCGATACTGGATCGCCACCCGGCGATACTGCGGTCCCTCGGTGGTCTTCACGCCGAAGTCGCGCTCGGCGGCCTGGTCCAGCAACCACTCCATGACCGCGTCGGCCCGCTCCGGCGGGATCGGGTCGAGGACGGCCCCTCGACCGAGCGGGACGAGGAAGAAGACCGACCAGAGGGTGGCCGCCAGGTCCTCGATCAGGGCGGCCAAGGCGGGGAGTTCGTCCACGGTCTCCCGGCAGACGGTGGTGTTCACCTGCAGCGGCAGGCCCACGTCGCGGGCATGTTTTGCAGCGGCGACCGTCTCTCGAAAGCTCCCCGACTCGCCGCGGAACTCGTCGTGGGCGTCCGGGGTCGCCCCGTCGATACTCACCGCGAGGCGGCGGAGGCCGGCGTCGGCCAGATCGTCGATCACCTCGGGCGTCAGCGACGCCGTCCCGCTGGGCGTGAGCGTCATCAGCAGTCCCTGCTCGGTGCCGTACCGGACGAGTTCGACGAGGTCGTCCCGGAGCAACGGGTCGCCGCCCGAGAGGACGACGATCTGTCCCTCGCCGAACTCGGCGGCGTCAGCGAGCAGTGCCTTCCCCTCGGCCGTGTCGAGTTCGCCGGGGTGGCGTTCGGGCTTGGCGTCGGCCCGGCAGTGCTTGCACTCGAGGTCGCACGCCTGGGTCACCTCCCAGACGAGGACGAACGGGCGTTCCGCGGTGTCGACGTCGGGGGCTCGCATGGTGGTCGTGTCGGTCCCTTCCGGCCCGGCGACCGAAGCAGGTTCCCCGAACGTGTTCGCCTTCCGTACTCGTCCGCGCTCCGGGCGACGAACCGCCGGATCCCCGGGCGAATACGTTCGGCGGAATCGTTGCCCCGAAGGGCACGGGAAGACCGATCGTGGACGAAACTGCCGTCCTCGACCGCGAGAGAATGCCCGACCGCGAGCACGTGGAGCGACTCGACGTCCGCGATCTGCCCCCGCCGAAGCCCCTCCAGGAGACCCTCGAAACCTTGGAGCGACTTGGTGACGACGCCGTGCTCGTCCAGACGAACGACCGGACGCCGAAACACCTCCTCCCCAAGCTAGAGGATCGCGGCTACGCGTGCGAGTCGGTCGGTGACGCCCCGGCCCACACCGCGATCTGGATGCCCTGACCGGCGTCGTCGGTTCGATACCCGCGTGGAACCGGCGGGCTATCCGTTGCCGTATTCGATCGCGTCGGTCGAACAGGCCTCACGACACGCGAAACACGTCAGGCACTCGTCGGCGTCGATCGCGGGAGTTCCGGGGCCGTCGAAATCGATGGCCTCGTTCGGACAGGTCGCTTCGCAGTGTCCGCACTCGAGACACTCGTCTTCGTCCACCTCGAAACCGAACCGCTGGAATCGCGAAAGGAGCGAGAAGACGGCACCGAATGGACAGAGATACCGGTGGAAGGTCCGTGGCTCGAAGACGAGGCCGATCGCGATCCCGGCACCGGTGACGTAAAGGATCGGGACGGTGGCCAGTCCGAGCGCCCGGTTCGCCACGATCAGGCCGACGAACCCGGCGGCGATGGTCCACCGGAGCCAGGAACGCCGGAGGAGCGAGGGCGTCTGACGACGGTCGACGCCGAGGATCGCGTACAGCCGATCGATCGCCCGGTAGCTGGCGTCGATCGGGCAGGCCCAGCCGCAGTACCACCGGCCCGCGACCGCGGTGCTCGCCAGACCGACACCGACGACGACCATCCACAGCCGGTACTGTCCCGTGACGAGGAGCCAGCCGAACAGGACGAGGAACGCGGCCTGACATACGGCTCGGACGCGGTCGACCGGAACGGAGCGGCCGGTGAAGTGCATCGTCCGATACCCCACGCGGGCCCCGGCCGAGACGGTTCTCCCGAACATGTCACCCGCCGTCTTCGGGAACCCCGTCGATCGTTCACGGGCCGCGACCGATCGGAGCTGGGCGGGCCGCGACGACCCCGCCCTACTCGTCTGGGTTCGACGCCGGTTCGAACGACGACTCGAGCGCGTCCCGTGGGACACGGAGGAGCTCCCCGGTGTGAATTCGCCCCCCTTCGCCGTCGGTGAGCCGGAGGAGAACCACGTCGTCCGACGTGCCGACGACGCGATACACCCCCGGATCGGTCGCGTCGGTCGTCGGGCGGTAGTGGGCGCCGATACCGAAACCGTCGTTCGATGCCGCTACCTCTATCCCGAACGCCCGGACGAAGAGGAACGGCAACCCGAGCCACAGGACCGCGGTGAGCGCGACCGCGACGACGGTGTCCCCGATCGGCATCGGCGGGAACAGGCCGAAGAAGAGTGCGTACCAGACGACGCCGATCGCTAGGGCGGCGATGGCCGTCCGTTGCCAGGACGGCAACGAGTTGCGCGCCTGCCCCACCTCGGAGAAGGCCTCGACGGCGAGCCCGACGAGGACGATGCCGATGATGAGTCCGGCCTCGACCGACGGCGGGAGGCTCACGGTCGGCCACCACCCGTCGGCATCCGCATCGAGTGCCCGTCGCGTCCCTGTGGGACGCCCCTCGTCCCGATGTTCGGTCCTGCCATCGGTTCGTACGTGACGGGACCCGAACTTGAAACCTGCGCGATGGCTTCGTGACGGTCGCCGCGGGATCACCAGAACGATTTCCACAAGAGTTATCTGAACACTTGAGCAATCGTTCAAATATGAGTCGATCGACGGAGCGGCTCCGGCGATACCTCGAGGAGGAACTCGAGGAGTGTCGGGCCGAGGACGTGGACGGGCGGCTGGCGGAACTGGAGCGCCTCCAAAATGTGGCCGACGCGAACCGCGTCGAGGAGCACGTCGCCGTGCTCTCGGGGCTGGCGAACGAGACGCGGTACCGGCTGGTCCGGGCGCTCGTGGCAGCCGACGGCGAACTCTGCGTCTGCGAGCTCCACCCGCTGGTGGACGTGAGCGAGAGCGCCGTCAGTCACGCGATGTCGTCCCTCGTGGACGCGGGACTGGCGACCCGACGCAAGGACGGCAAGTGGCGGAAGTACGAGTCTTCGGCCCTGGCCGAGCGGTTGGTCGGCGCGCTCGGCGGGGGTGACGCCGCTTGAGCGGAACCGCGTCCGGAACGGCCACGGACGAGGCGCCCTGCGAGGACGACGAGGGCCTCAACTTCCTCGATCGGTACCTGACGCTGTGGATCTTCGCCGCGATGGCCGTCGGCGTTGGGGTCGGGTACCTCGCCCCCGGCGTGCCCGAGACCGTCGATCGCTACAGCGTGGGCACGACGAACGTGCCGATCGCGATCGGGCTGATCGTGATGATGTACCCGCCGCTCGCGAAGGTCGAGTACCGCAAGCTCCCGGCCGTCTTCCGGGACGTGAAGGTGCTCGGACTGAGCCTCGTGCAGAACTGGATCATCGGCCCGATCCTGATGTTCGTTCTCGCAGTGATCTTCCTCCGCGGCCACCCGATGTTCATGGTCGGCCTGATCCTCATCGGGCTGGCCCGGTGCATCGCGATGGTGCTCGTCTGGAACGACCTGGCGGACGGGAGCCCGGAGTACGCCGCCGGACTGGTGGCGCTCAACAGCCTCTTCCAGGTGTTCGTCTACAGCGCCTACGCCTTTCTGTTCATTACGGTGATCCCGGACCTGCTCGGCCTGACGAGCGTCGTCGTCGACATCGGGATCGAACGGGTCGCCAGGACGGTCTTCATCTACCTCGGCATCCCGTTCCTCGCGGGCGTCTTCAGCCGGTTCGGGCTGCCCAAGCTCAAGAGCACCGAGTGGTACGAGGAACGGTATTTGCCCCGCGTAGACCCCCTGACCCTGATCGCGCTGCTGTTCACGATCGTGGTGATGTTCAGCCTGAAGGGCGAGAAGATCGTGTCACTCCCGCTGGACGTCGTCACGGTGGCGATCCCGCTGACGATCTACTTCGTGGCGATGTTCCTCGTCAGTTTCTGGATGGGCAAGTCCATCGGCGCGGGCTATCCCGAGACCACCTCGATCGCGTTCACCGCGGCCAGCAACAACTTCGAACTCGCGATCGCGGTCGCCATCGGGCTGTTCGGCGTCGCCTCCGACGTCGCGTTCGCGGCGGTCATCGGGCCGCTGATCGAGGTCCCCGTTCTGATCTCGCTCGTGAACGTCGCCGAGTACTTCGAGAACCGCCTCGACTGGGGCGATTCGGTGATCGAGGGCGAAAGGAGTGCTGCAGGCGACGCGGTCACGAACGAGGAGGTGTCGGTGGATGACTGACGATCCCGAATCGGCCCCGAACGCCGACGCCAGCGTCGCGTTCGTCTGCGTCGAGAACGCCGGCCGGAGCCAGATGGCCGCCGCGTTCGCCGAACGCGAACTCGCCGACCGGGACCTGGCGGACGAGATTACGATCGTCTCCGGCGGGACCGACCCCGCCGAACACGTGCACGACGTGGTGTTCGAGGCGATGGCGGAAGTCGGGATCGACCTTTCGGACCGCGAACCTCGGGAGATCACGCCCGGCGAACTCGCCGACGTCGGGTACGTCATCACGATGGGGTGTTCGGCCGAGGACGTGTGCCCGGCCACCTGGCGGGGCGACGCCCGGGACTGGGCGCTTGACGATCCGGCCGGCCAGGACCTCGAAACCGTCCGGAAGATTCGCGACGGGACCCGGCGGCGGGTGGCGGACCTGATCGACGAACTCGCCCGCAACCAGGACGAACGATCCTCACTGATTCGCGACTGACGACCCGTCTCGGCTTCAGGGAGCGACCCGACGTTAATCACCGTGAGACCCGTAATGACGTGACGAAAGGACCGACGAGGAAACGCGACTTCCGCAAGGAGCGGGCACTCACGAGTTTCACCGGCGACCACCGGGAGACCCGGGTGAGCCTCACCGTCGATCCCTCGGACCTCCGCACCGTGGAGGACCTCGAGACGCGCGAGTACTACGCCACCGGGGCCGAACGGATGGTCGCTGAACACGACCCCGACGACGTGCTGTGATCGGCTGCGTCACTGGCGCTCGTCGTGACGCCGTGACGACGCGCTTTTTACCGTCGACGCTCCTACCACCCGTCAGTGGCGATTACGGACAAGATCTACGTCAAGAACCACCGTCAGCTCTCCTCCCAGCTCGAGACGAACATCCCGAAAGGGGCGTTCAAGGGGGCCACCCTGGACCTCCTCTTCCAGGGGGAGAACCTGGCAAAACTCGACGACGTGACCCAGGAGCGGGTGCTCGACTTCGCCGAGGACTTCCTCGATTGCGACTGCGACGACAACCCCTACTGCGGGCACCCGGAGCGGAAGTTCATTCGGTATCTCCTCGAGCTTCGGGCGGAGGGCCACGGCCCCGACGCCATCGTCGACGTCATGAGCGACGAGTACATGGTCTACGCTTACGAGGGCGACGTCCTCTCCTTCCTCGACGACAGCGTCCGCACCCTCGAGGCGGTCGAGGAACTGGCCCGCGTCGACGGACAGGAGGAAACCGCGGACGAAGCGCGGGAACTCAAATCGGCGCTCGCGGGGCGCTGAGGCGGGGGGCGGGGCCTGCCCGGAGTCCCACGAAGCCCCACGACGATCAGCCGAGGCGATACGATGACCGTTCCTCCTCGTCTTCCTCGCCCTCCCCGTCGAGTTCCTCGAGCTGGATGACGTCGTCCCCGTCGTGCTCGTCGAGTTCCTCGCGGAGCTTCGTCACGTAGCGCTTGTACTCGTCGAGTTGCTCGCGGAGGTGGTCGGCCTCCAGTTCCAGGCGTTCGTGCTCGCGCACGAAGCTCTTGGGCACCTTCACCTTCGGCGGGAATTCGTCGGGGTCGGAGTCCCCGCCCTCGACCTCGTGTTCGGGGACGACCTCCACCTGGCCGTCGTGGGCAACGAGCATGTCGACGTAATTGCGGAACAGCGCGGAGAGCGAGAGGTCGCGTTCCTCGGCGATCTCCCGGAGCGCCTCGAAGGCCTCCTCGCTCACGCGGAAGGAGATGGTCTTGTTCTTGTTGCCCATGCTACTGTGGGTATGGATTCCGCGGCCACTTAAGAATTCGTCAGACGCTGGACCCGATCCGGAGGATCGCGAAACCGGAGATGGCTCAGTCGGAGGCCTCGGCCTCGCGATCGACCGTCTCGTCCTCGAGGCTCTCGAGGGCCTCGATCACGTCGCGGCGGTAGTTCTCGACCGGGAGGTCGTACTGCTCGCGGGCCATGACGCCGTACTCGTTGGTGTCGGCGTCGAAGGCGTCGATCCGGTCGAGCGTCTGTTCGGCCGTCTCGACCACCCAGCGGTCGCGGGTCGCCGCGTCGACCTCGGTGATCGACTCGGGACGGACGGAAACGTTGACGGTCCCGTCGTCTGTCTCGAAGGTGCGGGGCTTGCCCGCGACGGCGACGTAGGCCGGCGGTTCGAGCGAGCGCAGCGTGCTGGCGGGGCCGGGCTGGTACTGCCCGGCGTAGACGAAGAAGGTCCCCGTCGGATCGACGACGCGGCCGCGCCAGTACTCCGACTCGTCGCCCACGTCCTCCTTCTCCGTGAGCGTCCCGAGGAAGAACACGCGGTTGACGCGTTCGCCGGTCGGGAGCAGGGCGTACAGCGGCGCCCGATCGTCGTCCGATTCCTTGAACGTGTAGGTGGCGTCGTTGAACTCGCTCGCGAAGACGCGGCGGGCCACCTCGCGGGATGGGGTCGCGCTCATGTCACATCGACCTCGCTTTGATGAGGACGGCTTCGGGATCGGCCGGTTCGTCGAGTTCCTCGACCTCGTCCGCCAGAACGTACCGGCGGAACGTCGGGCCCGTGACGCGGTAGTACCGCCCGAGGACGTCGGTCGCCATCTCGTCGGCGACGACGGTCGTGTCGAGGGCGTCCATCGCCATGTCCTTGGCCTCCTCGAGGGTCATGCCGGTCAGGTCCTCGGTCGCCTCCCGGTTGAAGAGCACGTCGTGGGCCGCCTCGCCGTCGTCAATCACGGCCTTGATCCGGAGGTCGAACTCGCCCTCCACGTCGCCGTGCTCGGAACAGCGACCGTTCTGGAGGACCCGGGTGCAGCCCTCCTCGGGGCAGCGCTTGATCAGGCCGGAGCCGCTCTGGATGTCCACCAGCGCGCCCTCGACCGTCTTCGTGTCCTGCCCGACTTCGAGGTCCTCCTCGAGGCGTTCGATGACGGTCGTCCGGTTGAGCTTCACCGAGTAGCGGCCCTGGTACTCGTCGGTGACGACGTTGCGCAGGTCGTAGACGGCGCCCTCCTCCAGTTCGGGGAGGTCGGACTTCGCCCACTTGGTGAACTTGATCGTGCCGGACTCGTCGCCGAGCAGGCCGACCTGGGCGACCGCGTCGCTGCGAGCGTCCCAGAGTTCGATGACCTTGGCAGTGACGTCCACCCACTCTTCGGGTTCGTCGACGTCGGCCACGTCGACGCGCTCGGTGGTCCCGCCGCCGCCGAGGTCGTCCCGTTCCATGTCGGCCTCGTCGAGGTAGTGGCTGGTGACGCTGCGGCGGGCCTCGTCCAGGGGCACCTTGTACTCCTCGACGAGCGTGTGCAGGCGCTCCTCGACCTCGTCGACGGTGACGTCGAGGTGGTCCGAGAACTGGTCGTGTATGTCTTCCGCGTGGGTACGCAAATCCGTCTCAGTCATGGGCTGTCACTTGCCTCCGCTTGGTTTTCGATGGGAGACATACTGCTTTTCGCGCCGCCCGGTATTTAAACTGTCGCAAGCGGGGTGAAAGTGAACGCGGTCGCGTCCGGGGCCGACAGGGTCGCGAGTGGGCTGGAGCGCCTCGCGGGAGGGACGGACCGTCACTCGAACTCCGGTTCGCGGTCCTCGAGGAAGGCGCGCATCCCCTCCCGTTGGTCGGGCGTGCCGAATAGGGACGCCCACGTCCGGCGCTCGAAGTCGAGGGCGACCGATTGGGGGCTCTCCTCGGCCTCGTTGAGCGCCTCCTTCGCGGCCTGGAGCGCGAACCGGGGTTTGGCCGCGAGTTCCGCGGCCATCTCCGCGACGCGATCGTCGAGTCGGTCGTGGTCCACGACCTCGCCGACGAGCCCGTATTCCAGGGCCTGCCGGGCGTCCACGCGCTTGCCGAAGAAGACCAGCCGTCGCGCGGTCTCGTCGCCGACCAGCCGCTGGAGGCGCTGGGTTCCGCCCCAGCCCGGGATGATGCCGAGGTCGATCTCCGTCTGTCCGAGGACGGCCCCCTCGCTCGCCACCCGGAGGTCGCAGGCGAGTGCCAGTTCGCACCCGCCGCCGAACGCGTAGCCGTTCACGGCCGCGATTGTCGGTGCGGGGACGGACTCCAGCGCGTCCGTGATCGAGTGGCCGAGCTCGGCGTACTCGTGTGCCTCCGGGAACCGATCCCGGCCCTTCCGAGACTATTTCCCTCCGTTCGCCCAAACATCCCGCCATGACGACTGAGTCGCCATCGTCGCTCGACGCGGACGTCCCAGACACGGCAGTCCGGGGGATGGTCAACGCGATCGAACCGGCGTGGACCGTCGAGGCCATCGAGCGGAGCCCCCACGGCACCGACTTCGTCGCCACGCTGGACGTCCGGGGACCGGACGGTTCCCGGACGGTCGTCCTGAAGGCGACGACGGCCGAGCTGGTGGATCCCGAAATCGCCCGCTCGGAACCCCGACTCCTCGGACTCGTCGGCGAGCGAACGTGACGATGTAGCCGTCTTCCGTGCCGTTCCAGCCATCGTCTGCAACCATTTGAGCGGCCTGTTTGAAGCGGTCGATCGTCTCCTGGAGGAGGTGGTGAGCATCGTGGTCCACGTCGAGTTTCACGACGGCAGTCCGTCGAAGCTCCACAGTTATCGTGCTTATCTGCAGTAGTATAAATATTGGTCAAATTGTTGCGTGGTGTTGGGGAG
>JBLGCL010000085.1:0-11329 GCA_047617305.1 Natronomonas sp. | reverse complement strand
GCGGTTCGCGAGCGAGCGTACATCCACGAGGGACAGGAAGTCGCTCCAGCCACGGAATGACTTCCGGGCCGGGAACGCAACTCTATATCGCGAATATTGGTTTATCCCCCCGATACGAACCGCCCCCGTTGCCTCGGGTATCCAGATCTATTACAGGCCCTTCTCCCGACCCTCCGTGCCGAAACCCCGAACGGGTCGAGTTCCGCGAGCGGGAAGGGCTACGAAACCCACTGGGACGTCGATCGCCGACGAGCGTCCCGAGAACAGGGTGCTGGCGAAAGACCCTGGAAGATCCGTATCGAGACGACGACACATTCCCAGGGGTCGGTCACGATACGTCCAGATGGTGCCGTCCGGGGAGACCGTGATACCGGGGATTCCCTCCAGCGACAGCGCCGGTATTGATCGATCGTCAGGATGACGACGGCGCACCGGAATCGTCATGTCTCCGACACTCCACCGATCGCCCAGTGAGGCGGCGTCCACGAAACAGCAACGAGGGAACCCCCTGGGAGGAACGTCCTGGGGAGCGGCCTCCAGGAGGATGGTTCGTAGGGTGCCGGACGGGTGAGCCACGATCCCTTCGTCGACGGTACTCCCGAAGGGATCGGCCCGACTCGGTTTCGTCCAGAACTGGGGAGTCCCGGAACCGACGGCCCGACGCGGTGGCCCCCACGTGAGACGCGGGTGATCGGCTCGGTGATTTCGAGGCGAGAGCCAGCCGAGAGGCGCATCGCATTTTCGAACCCACCTCGCACTCTGGAACCCACGGATGTACCACACGCGCGCCGCCGGACCCCGAGGTCGGAGCTCGACCCAGAGGTTCGGAGGGTGAATGCGCCCCTTTAGGGAACGGGCCGACAGTCGTGCCCAGGCCCTGATCCCAGGTTCCGCCTCGGATGCCGTCGGTCATCCCGACCGAGACGGTTGACGGGGTTCCGTTTCAGGATTTCGGTGTTCCGATCCGTGCCCACGAACGACGAAGCCTGGAGCGCCAGGGCCGACGAACGCCGCGAACGTTGAAACCACCCAAAACCTAACGGTCACGCGCGCGCATCGTCCGTGTATGCCCATGCGAACCACCCGGGAGTGTCCGCTGTGTGAAGCCGAACGGACTTTCTATCTCGTTGCCTCGACCGAACTCCACCTTGGCCGGAAAACGAAGTGGATCTGTGAGGAATGCGACTACCAGGTCGTGAAAATAGACGGGGACATCGATAGCGCCGCCGGCGCCGAGGCCTGACCCCCCGAAATCCCCCCGTTCCTGCCCGTTACCATCTAGATCCCCCGAAAGTGCCGTCCATCTCCGAACCCATAAATCAAATTTCGCTATAGTAAATCCGCCAGCAGCCACGAGACCGACCGCTGGACGGGAGGCTCGACGGAACCGGACGTTCCAGACAGCGAGCCGCAGAAAATCGAACGGAACCGAACCGATTACTCCTCGTCGAGGTCCTGCCAGGAGAGGACGAGGTCCTTCGCGGCCTTCGTCTGGTCGACGCGACCGGCGCTCGCGTAGTTGGGCGAGCCAGCCAGTTCCTCGTCGGAATCACCCATGACGTCGTTGAACGCGGCGGCGAGGCGATCGAGACTGTGCCGGTTCTCGGACTCGGTCGGTTCGGTCATCAGGGCGTCGTCCACGATGTGGGGGAACTTCGTCGTGGGCGGGTGGACGCCGTAATCGAGCATCCGCTTGGCGAAGTCCGTCGCGTCGCGGTCCCCGCTCGCGACGAACTCGTGGTGGAAGGGACGGTATGGGATGTCGATGTCCAGTTGTTCGGCGAGGTAGTTGGCGTTGAGGACGGCCTTCTCGCCGGTGTCACGCAGGCCCTCGTCGCCGAGGCGAGCGATGTAGGCGAACGCCTTGATCAGCACGAGCCAGTTGCCGTGGAAGCCGTGGACCCTCCCGATCGTCTTGTCGGGCTCGCAGGTCGTGTACTCGTCGTCCTCCTTGCAAACGCGCGGCGTGGGCAGGAAGTCGGCGAGCTCCTTGCAGACGCCCACCGGGCCGGCACCCGGACCGCCGCCACCGTGCGGGGTGGCGAAGGTCTTGTGGACGTTGTAGTGCATGATGTCGAAGCCCATGTCGCCCGGCCGGGCGCGGCCGAGCAGCGCGTTGAGGTTCGCGCCGTCGTAGTACAGCAGCGCGCCGGCGTCGTGGATCATGTCCGCGACCTCGACGATGTCCTTCTCGAAGAGGCCGAGCGTGTTGGGGTTCGTCAGCATCAGCGCGGCGGTGTTCTCGGTGAGCGCGTCCTCCAGCGCGTCGAGGTGGACGCGACCGTCGTCGCTGCTGGGGAGCTCGATGACTTCGTACCCGCCCATCGCGGCGCTCGCGAAGTTGGTGCCGTGGGCGGTGTCGGGGACGATGACTTCGTCGCGCTGTTCCTCGCCGTGGTGTTCGTGATACTCCCGGATGATCGAGATCCCGGTGAACTCGCCGGCGGCACCGGCGGGCGGCTGCAGGGTGACGGCGTGCATCCCGCCGATCTTGCGCAGGAACTCCTGCAGCTCGTACATCAGTTCGAGGTTGCCCTGCACCGTCTCGTCCGGGCGGTCCGGATGAACCAAGCCAGACGGGTCGGCGGCGACGTCCTCGGTGAACGAGGGGTTGTACTTCATCGTACAGGAGCCGAGCGGGTAGGGGCCGTTGTCGACCCCGTAGGTCATCTCCGAGAGGCGCGTGTAGTGCCGGGCCAGTTCGGGCTCGGAGATCTCGGGCAGGGTGACCTCGTCGCGGGTGAGGTCGTCCGGCAGCGGGCCGTCGACCTCGACCGTGGTCGAGTCCTTCTCCGAGAGTAGCGGTTCGTAGCGTTCCTCGTCCTGGATGTACCGTGCCTGTTCGAAGCGCGTCATGCTGACACCTCCGCGAGGGTGGAGACGAATTCGTCGAGCTCTTCGTCCGAGACGCCGGTCACGCAGAACTGGAGTTCGTCCTCGTCGAGGACGTGAACGGCGAACCCGGCGTCGGCGAGTTCGTCCGCGACGCTACCGGCCGGGGCATCCGTCTCGACGACGAACTCGCGGAAGTGATGCCGGTCGTGGGCCGGAGCCTCGAAGCCGTCGATGTCGTCGACGCGCTCGGCGAGGTCGCGGGCGCGCTCGACGCTCTCGGTGGCCAGATCGACGAGACCCGAGGGACCGAGCAGGGCCATGTGCATCGCGATCCGGAGGGCGACCCACGCCTGGTTCGTACAGATGTTGGACGTGGCGCGCTCGCGGCGGATGTGCTGTTCGCGGGTCTGGAGCGTGAGGGTGTAGCTGCGCTTGCCGTTGGAGTCCTCCGAGACGCCCACGAGGCGGCCGGGCACCTGTCGGACGTAATCCTTTTTCGTGGCGAAGAGGCCAGTCCCCATGCCGAAGCTGGTGGGCAGGCCGAGGACGCCGGCTTCGCCGACGACCGTGTCGACGCCGGCCGCCGTCGGATCCTCGAGCATCGCGAGGGCGACGGGATCGCTCCCGAGGGTGAACATGGCGTCGAACTCGTCGGTCAGTTCGCCGACTTCGTCGAGGTGCTCCTCGAGGGTTCCGCGGGCGGTCGGGCTCTCGACGTAGACCATGACGACGTCCTCGTCCATCTTCGACCGGAGGCCGTCGAGGTCCACGTTCCCGTCGTCGGTGGGGTAGGTGTCCACGGGCATTTCGGGCCCGGCGACGTAGTTCTCGATCACGTCACGCCGGTTGTCCTGGAGGACGTCGGGCACCAGGACCCGGTCGCCGCTCGTGTCGCGAATCCGGCTCGCCAGGGTGGCGGCCTCGCCGATGGCGCTGGCGGCGTCGTACATCGAACAGTTGACGACGTCCAGGCCGGTGAGTTCCCGTAGCATCGACTGGAACTCGAAGAGGGCCTGGAGGAACCCCTGGGTCACTTCGGCCTGGTACTGGGTGTAGGAGGTGAGGAACTCCGAGCGACCCGACAGCTGGTCGACCACGGAGGGAACGTAGTGGTCGTAGTGGCCGCGGCCGAGGAGTTCGATCATGTCCTCGTTCTTGTCGAGGAGCGAGGCCACCTCGTCCTTGATCGTCGGTTCGTCGCGCGGCTCGATGCCGAGTTCCCCGTCGTATCGAACCTTCTCGGGGACGTCGAACAGTTCTTCGACGTCGTCGACGCCGATCGACTCGAGCATCGCTTCCGTCTCTTCCGCCGAATGCGGCGTGAACGGGCTGCCAGATGTCGTGTGGTGTCCGGTCATGAATGGTCGTTGTAGGGTGATGGTTGCTCGGTCCGTCAGCGGCTAACGGACGGCGATGCCTGTCACACCGGGGCCTTAGGATGGCGTTGTAATGATTGCCCCGGTTTCGGTTCGATGAAGCCCCTCCCTGTCGATCACCGGAAGATAAGGTACCCGGAGCGCCACACGCCGACCCGGTCTCCGGGTCGTCGACCAGCATCGCCGTCCGGAACTCGCAGGTGTCGGTGACCGGTCCGTCCCGCGGAACCCGGATCGCGTCGCCGGTTCGGGGGACCTCGAACCGGAGGGACGCTCACACGTCGACGGTGGACCGTTCGCCCCGCTCGACGTGGCGGCGGAACCAGTCGTCGACCCGGTCGCTGTCCATGACCACTACGTAAACGATTTCCCGGGTCCCACCGGGTCGGATCAGGGCATCGCGATCCACGCTCTCGAGGCCGAACGCGTCACCTCGAACGTCGACGAGCGAGACGTCGTTCATCTCGATGCTCGCCGCGAGGCCGTCCGGCGCGGCAGGGATTGGAACCCGTTCGCTCGGGTTGTGAAGGCGCAGGTGAAAACGGACCTGCGTCGACGACTGGTTGACCCGCCCCCAGGTCGCCCAGGCCTCCACGACCTCGTACCCGATCGTAACGGTTTCGCTCGCCGGTCCCGTCCAGAGCGTTGCCTCCTTCGTGTAAGTACCCTCGAGCTTCGAGATGGCCCCGCTCATCGAGTCGACGATCGGCAACTTCCCTCGAGCATCGCGCGCCGCTGGGCGGGAAACGCCGTGGACGTCGAGAGGCCGACGGCTCGTGCCCGAACACGACCGTCCACGCGAACGGTGAGCGTTTCGTTGGCCCGAACGAACGCGACCCACCAGGGCGGGATCCGGTCGTTCTCGATGGACGTCGCCAGGCTCATCGTCGACGATCCGCGGAGGACGTCGAGACCCGTCTTCGCCCCCCTGGCGACTCGAACGTCGTTGAGATAGACCCGGTAGGACGCACCAACCCTTCGTCGACCGAGATGCCCACCGGGTTGGGGTTCGTCACCCGAAGGGACGTAACGACCTCCGACCGCTCCTCGCTCACCGTTCCCCAGTCACCCTCGTCATCGATCGTGACCGAGGGCGGCCGAACGACGCCGGTCAGTAGCGTCCGGCAGCGATCAGGAGGACCGCCGCGAGGGCCACGCCGATCGTTCGCGAGAGATTCACGCTCCGCTCTGGGTCGAGCGAAAAAAGAACTTTGTGGCGCGACGGTCGCGTCCGTCGCCGTTACTCCATGTCCTCTTCCCACTCGTCGGGGCCGACCAGGGCGTCGTACTCGCCCTCGTCCGCGAGTTCGACCTCGATCAGCCAGCCGTCGCCGTAGGGATCCTCGTTGATGAGTTCGGGTTCGTCGATCAGGTCCTCGTTGACCGCCGTGACCTCGCCGCCGACGGGCGCGTACACGTCCGAAACGGCCTTGACCGACTCGACGACCCCGAAGGAGTCGCCCTTGGAGAACTCGTCACCCACTTCGGGGAGTTCGACGAACACGATGTCGCCGAGTTCGTCCTGCGCGTAGTCGTCCAGGCCCACGCGGACGCTGTCGCCGTCGCGTCGTGCCCATTCGTGCGATTCCAGGTACCGGCAGTCGTCGGGTACTTCCAGACTCATTCGTTCTCACCAAGGAAGGGCAGCGTTTCAATTCTTGCCATTTTGTTCCGACCCCGGATGACCACCTGGACTTCAGTCCCCGGATCGGCGTATTCGACCGGCACGTAACCCATACCGATCGGTTCGTCGAACGTCGGGCTCATCGTCCCGCTGGAGACCTCCCCGATGACCTCGTCGTCCGTGTTCGCGATGTCGTAGCCGTGGCGGGGGATGCCGCGTTCGGTCAGTTTCAGGCCGACGATTTGCTCCTCGAGGCCCTCCTCGTCCTGCTTCGCGAGCGCGTCGCGGCCAATGAACTCCGTATCGAGGTCGACCGCGAAGCTAATGCCCGCCTCGAACGGGGTACGCGGGTTCTCCTCGACGTCGAAGTCGTTGCCTGCGAGCAGGAGACCGGCCTCCAGGCGGAGCGTGTCGCGACAGCCGAGGCCGCAGGGCTGGCAGTCGAACTCCTCCCAGACGGTCTCGGCTTCGTCCCAGGGAACCATGGTCTCGAAGCCGTCCTCGCCGGTGTAGCCGGTCCGGGAGACCCAGGCCTCGACGCCGGCAATCTCGGCGTACCGGGCCTCGAAGAACCCGAGGTCGGCGACCGGTTCGTCAGTCACCGAGTCGACCAGGTCCTCCGCGTCCGGGCCCTGGATCGCGAACATCGCGAAGTCGTCGGTCCGGTTCTCGACGGTCGCGTCGAGGCCCCACTCGTCGCGGTGATCGACCCACCGCTCGTACATGAGTTCGTCGTTGCCCGCGTTCGGGACGAACACGAAGCGTGGATCGCCGTCCGCGTCCGGCTGGCGGTTAACGATCGTGTCGTCGATGATGTGCCCGTCCTCGGTCAGGATCGCCGTGTACTTCGCGTCGCCGACGTCCATCGCGCCCACGTTGCCACACACAAGCCGTTCCATCAGTCCCGTCGCGTCCGGGCCGGTGACCTCGATCTCGCTCATGTGCGAGACGTCGAAGATGCCGACCGCCTCGCGGACGGCGTCGTGTTCGATCTGGATCCCGTCGAACTCGACCGGCATGTCCCAGCCGCCGAAGTCGGTGAACTCCGCGCCTCGTTCCTCGTGAACGTCGCGTAATGGCGGTTTCCGGAGTGACATATGCGAATCCTCACGGGCCGAGATGAAATCCCTTCCGTTACGCGGCTGAGCGACCGACAGGCCTATCGTGGAAAGCGGGCAACTCACGGTCATGTTCGAACGAGCGGCGCGTCGCGTTGGGGACCTCCTGGTCGGGCGCGGCGACCGGATCGGCGTGTTCGTCGACGGCCCGAACGTCTTCCGCGACGAGTTCGACGTCGACCTCGACGAGGTCCGCGCGATCGTCGAAGGTGACGGCCGGATCGCGGTGGCCCGCGTGTACCTCGACGAGCACGCGACGCCCGGACTCGTGCAGGCGGTCGAGGCCCGCGGCTTCGAGGTCGTCGTCACCAGCGGCGACGTCGACGTGAAACTCGCCGTCGACGCGTCGGCACTGGTGGCGGGCGGACGCCTGGATCGACTCGCCATCGTCTCGCGCGACACGGACTTCAAGCCGCTCGTGGAAACGGCGAACGAGCGTGGAATCGAGACCCTCGCGGTGTCGCCCGGCGAGTCCGGGCGGTCGGACGCACTCGGAAACGCGGCCCACGAGTCCGTGGTGCTGTAGCAGGCGAGCGGAAACCTCCGCTCCGAGCGCGAAATACCGGAGTCGAATTGACCGACTGAGTAGACTAGCCGAGCCCGGAACACGCTCGATGGAACCTCAGTTGCTGGCGGCCCTCACTTGCCGAGTTCTTCGACCGTGAGGGTGTAGTTCCCCTCGCCCTCGTAGGAGTCGACGAGGATGCCGAACTCCTGCTCCGGGTCGACGTCCTCGACGATGACCTGCTCCTGGCTGTTCTGGGTCGTGGACTTCTTGTCGTAGTCCCAGATGGTCGGCGCGCGTCCGTCCACGGTCACGTACAGGTCGAAGTCGCCGTAGTACGGCCCGTCGAGCGAGACGGTCACCTGGCACGGGTCCGACAGGGAGGACGTGTAGGTGTAGCTCGCGTCGTCCCAGTAGCCGTACAGGTAGCCATCCGCGCTCGCAATGGAGTTCTCGTCGCCACACTGACCGCCACCGCCTGCCGATTCGACCGTGATCGTCTTGGAGACGGTGTCGGTAGCGCCCGCGTCGTCGGTAACAGTCAGGGCCACCGTGTAGTCGCTCGAGGAACTGTAGCTGTGACTCGTTGTCTCGCCAGTCGCGGTGGTGCCGTCGCCGAAGTCCCACTCGAAGCTCGTGATCGTCCCGTCCGAATCCGAGGAGTCGGTCCCGTCGAAAGTCACCGTTTCGCCGGTGTCGGGGGAGGACGGCGAGACGGTAAACGACGCCGACGGGGCTTCGTTCCCACCCGCGCCGACGAGGTTGGCCGCGTCGACCCGACCCGAACCCTGCTCGTCGCTCGACAGCCCGATATCCACAGCCGTCTCCTTGAGTTGCGTTCGCAGTTCCGACACCGACCAGCCGGGATTCGCCGCGAGCCCCAGCGCTGCAACGCCGGAGGTTGCCGGACAGGCCATCGACGTTCCGGAGATCTCGTTGTACTTGCCACCGTAGGTGGACTTGTATTCCGTCCAGCACGAGAGGACGTCGACCCCCGGCGCCGCGACGTCGGTCGCCGGGCCGTAGTTCGAGAAGCTCGCCAGGTCCTCGTTGGAGTCGACCGCGGAGACCGCGACGCACTCGTCGTACGCTGCCGGATATGACACCGAGGAACTGGAGTCGTTGCCGTTCGCACAGATCGGGAGCGCCCCGTTGTTGACGGCGTAGGAGACGGCGTTTTTCATCGTCTCCGTATAGCCGCCGCCACCGAGGGACATGTTGACGATGTCCGCCCCCTGATCGGTCGCCCACTGGACCGCGTCGGCGATGTCCGATGTCGATCCGCTGCCGTCGTCTCCGAGCGCGCGCCCGCTGAGCAACGTGGAGTCTGACATGCCGGCGACGCCGGTCCCGTTGTTCGCCGTGGCCGAGGCGATGCCGGCCACGTGCGTGCCGTGGTATTCGTCGGACATCGAGTCCGGATACGGATCGCTATCGTCGTCGGCGAAGTCCTTGCCCTTGGTGGACCCGAACCTGGCCTGGAGATCCGGGTGATCGTACATCACGCCCTGGTCGACGACCGCGATCGTCACGTCCTCGCTCCCGAACGTGGTGTCCCACGCTTCGGGGGCCCGTACCTGTTGTGGCGCGTACTGGTCGTCGTACAGCGAGTCGTCCGGGGTCGCAAACGCCTCGTGAGTCCTGTTCTCCTCGACGTACTTCACGCCGGGCTTCCGTTCCATCGCCTTGGCGACCGCGGAGTCGGCCTGAGCACTGGCCTCGTCGGGCAGCTTGACCGCCAGGTACCCGAGCGTATCGTTGCGATGAGCCACCTCGGCGTCGGCCGGCATGGCCTCCTGAACGCGGGCCTGCGCCGTCGCCATGCTGGTCCCCGAGGATACGCCGACGAGGAGTTCGTCCTCCTTCGGGCCCGTGTCGCGGCCCGGGTTCGCCGCCGTGATGCCGCCGAACGCGGCGAACGCACCGGCGGCGCCAGTTGCTTGCAGGAACTCCCGTCGCCCGCACGATTCGGTGTAATCGTCTGCCATGATGCATCCGGACAATTCACACCGATTTATTTATATTTTACTTAGTTTGTAGAAAATTAATAGGTAATTGAATATATATTATAGTAATAATTTCTCTATTGATTTCGTAGAATTAGACCGCTTGCCAACGATTCCTTTCGATAATAAACATTTCTATAGTTTCTCGGTTTTCAGACGACGGGTCGGGACCTTCAGCGAAAGCGTTATGGACGGTTTTCTCTCGGGATTTTAATTTAATTGTGAACTTTGTCGGGCGAAACTTTCGAAGCAGGGACGTTTTTCCCGTTGCCACCGATGCGGGACCATGAACCGATCCCCGATCATCGACGATCACCTCCACCTCGATCCCGAGCACGGACGTGGTATCGACGCGGTCACGGACTTCGCGCGAAGCGGCGGCACGCACCTGCTCGTCGTCAACAAGCCGTCCTGGCACCTCGGCGTCGAACCGGACGCTGGCGATGACTTCGAACCGGTCTTCGAGCACACGATCGACGTCGTCGACAGGGCCTCGACCCACCTCGACGGGACGGCCTGGCCGATCCTCGGCGTCCATCCCGGACTGGTCTCCCGACTGGTCGACGACCGTGGGATGGATCCCGACGGAGCGGCCGAGCTGATGGGGGCCGGCCTGGAGACCGCGGCGGAGTACGTCTCGGACGGCCGAGCGCTCGGGCTGAAATCCGGTCGCCCACACTACGAGGTCAGCGAGGCGGTCTGGGACGCCTCGAACGACGTCATGCGTCGCGCGTTCGAACTCGGCGCGGAGCTGGACTGTGCCGTCCAGCTGCACGCCGAGGGCGACGACGACCTGACGGACATCACCGAGATGGCGACCGACGTCGGATTGTCGCGCGAGCGCGTGGTGAAGCACTACGCGAGTGGTGATCTCGAGGGGCCGGTTCCGAGCGTGATGTGTCGCAAGGAGTGGCTCGAGCGGGCCGCCGAGCGCGGTATCCCCTTCCTGATGGAGACGGATTTCGTCGACGATCCGGATCGGCCGGGAGCAGTGATGGGGCCGAAGACGGTGCCGCGTCGAGTGCGGTGGCTCGAGGAGAAGGGCTACGACGAGGCCATCCGAACGGCCAACGTCGAAACCCCGAAACTCGTGTACGGGATCGACACCGAGTCGACGCTGGAGTAGGCCCCCGTCGAACCGCGAGAGAAAGGCATTTCAGGTCCCCCTCGTACCGTGAAGTATGAGCGAGGCCCCGACCGAGTTCTACTCGGAGGATCGCTGGCAGAACTGGCTCGAGCGCATCAGAGACGAGGAGATCGATCCGGAGGACGAGGATTCGGCCCGCCTCCTGCTCAACCTCCAGGACGACGCGGCCATCGCCGTCGCGAAGATCGTGTCGGCGTACGACGAGGACCGCCTCGACGAGGAGGAGGCCCTGGAGGAGATCGCCGACATCCGCGACATCGTTCTCTCGGAGGTCGACTTCGAGAACGAGGAAAAGGCGATGCTGGTCGATGGCGTCCAGACGAGCCTGATGTGCGTCTTCTACGCGGCCGAGGAGTACATCGCGGGCGGCCCGGCCGACGACGCGACGATCGACGAATACGTCGAGGCGGCCGCCGACGCCGAAGCGGAGGAGGACCTCGACGCCGCGCTCGGCTACGCCGCGCAGGCGGGGACGCTGATCATCGACGGCGAGGAACTGGACATGGGCCTCGCCGAGAACCTCGAGTACGGGCTGGTGACCGAGTGGGTCAACGGGCTCGACAGCCTCCAGAGCGCGATGAGCGATCCCGAAGTCGTCGAGGAAGACCCCGACGACGAGGACTGACGGCAACAAGGGTTTTGTTTCCGGTCGTTGAACCGTCAGTAAATGTCACTACGCGGGGACGACCGCGGGGTCGTCGTGCAGGTTGGGGCGGTG
>JBLGCL010000084.1:0-11405 GCA_047617305.1 Natronomonas sp. | reverse complement strand
GATCGCTTGTTCGTCGTTCACGAGCGCCCGTCCGGAACGGCGTTGTCCGCCTGTTCGCTCGCGGACGGCGACGTCCGCTGGACGACCGCTCCCGATCACTCCCCGACCGCCGTCCGAGTGTCCCCCGACCACGCGATCGCGTTCGGGAACCGGGTGGTCGCGTACGACCGGACCACCGGTGAGCAGGTGTGGCGAGCCGAGTCGTTCGACCGATCGTTCCCTCCGGCCGTCGACGGAAACCGGACGTATCTCACCAGTGACGACCCGCCGTATCGCGTTCTCGTCCTCGACGTGGCCGAGGGACACGAGGTGAACCGTTACGAGGTCGGGTCTCACCTCCGACCAACTGGCCCGCTGGTGGTGCGCGATGGGGTCGGCGTCGGGACCGGATACCGGAACGACGAGTCGCCGCTCTTCGGGGTCACTCCCCTCGATCGGCCGGGGCGGCCGCGGACGGGACGCTCTTCCTTTTCACCTTCAAGTACGTTCTCCGGCCGATTGATCTCACCGACGGGTCGGTCCGCTGGTCGTTCGACGCGGAGCAGAACTATCCGGTCGTCACCGCGGGTCGGAAGAGGGTGTACGTCCTTGCCGGCGGGACGGTTCACGCGCTCGATCCGTCCGTCGAGACGGGGTCGTCACCGTAACGTCACGAACTCGTCTTCCGGCGAGTCCCGGGACCGGCGTGGCGGTTCAGAACATCGCCAGCGGCAGCATGACGAGGAACCCGACCACCAGTCCGCCCACGAGTTCCAGGCGACCACCCCGTGGCAGGCTCTGGCCCAGTTCCCGCGCCTCGGGGATGAACTCCGAGAAGACGAGGTAGACCATCGCTCCGGCGGCGAACCCGAACCCGTACGGGAGGATCTCGCGAGCGATCCGGACGAAGTAGAAGGCGATGACGGCGCCGATGGGCTGGGGGAGACTCGAGAACACCGACCACCAGACCATCTTCCACTCGCTCACGCCCATCGCCCGCAGGGGGATCGAGATGGCGGTCCCCTCCGGGACGTTGTGGATCGAGATGGCCACGGTCATGAAGATGGCCAGAAGCGGGATCGTGAACCCGAGCACCATCGGCCCGGTCCCGAGGTTGAGGTCGGCGAAGGAGACGCCGACGGCGACGCCCTCCGGGAAACTGTGGACGGTGAGGATGCCCAGAATGAGGATCAGTTTCTTGAAGTCGGCCTCCTCGTAGTTCCGCGGATCCACTTCGGCACCCGAAATGACGTAGTCACTGACGACGACCAGCAGGACTCCCAGCACCATCCCGATGCCGAGCTCGACGGGCGTCCCCTCGTTCAACCCCTCGAACACGAGTCCGAACAACGAGGCGGACACCATGATGCCGGATGCGAGGCCCCACAGCGTGACGTTCCACCGAAGGCTCACGTTGCCGACGAGGAAGAACGGCAGGGCTCCCAGGCCCGTCGCCAGCGCCGTGATCAGGCCGGCGACGAAGACGAGCCCCAGGTTCGCGACCAGTCCCATGGGCGTGGGTTACGGCTCGGCACTGATAAGAGTTATCACTATAGTGATCTTTTTAACCTGACCTAATTAGGCTTGCCAAATCCCTTAACGGGGCCTAATTCGCGGTCTGCGGTACTGTCGGATACTCGAAAACTTCTTATTCATTACGTATCTCTCCCAGGTCCTCGAGGAGACACTCCACGTCCTCCGGGAACAGTGCCACCTGCACTTCGCTGCCCCGAGCGTCCTCGAAGACGAGTTTCACCCGCTTGTCACCGAACGTCCTGGCTGAGGCGCTCTCGACGCCGAACAGTTTCGCGGTCCCCGTTTTGTTCGACGCGCCGACGTTCTTGATCGCACCCTCCTCGAGTTCGATCAGGAAGTCGCTGAGTTCCAGCGTGAGCATGGCACTCCCTTTGCCTGAACATGATTAACAGTGGCGGGTCTGCACCGCTGGTGGTCCCGGAAGGAAAGGGGGTGAAATGGGGACCCGGCCCCCGAACGACGAATGCTGTGTTGGATGTTACCGTCCCATGGGAATCGCCGAAAGGTTACAACTCGGTTCACTCACTTCTGCCCCCGGTAAACGCCCGGTCGAGGTCGTCTTCAGCGGGTTGGCGAGAGAGTACCGTCACCACGTCCCCGGCCTCGATCGACGTCCCACCGCGGGGAGTGATCACGGCCCCGTCCCGTTCGATGGCCAAGACGAGCGTGTCCTCGCTCAACAATCCCGCCGCGTTCGCCGCCTGAAGCGACTTTCCGGCGATCCTGGCATCTTCGCTGACCTGGAGTTCGAAGAGTTCCGCGTCGCCGGCCAGCGTGAGGAAGTCCGTGATCTCCGGGCCTGCTTCGTCGGCGTGCGGACCGTACCGGCGATAGGGGCTGACGTGCTCCCGGCGGATGATGTCTTCCTCCTCGATCTCGATCCCGAGTTCGGTGATCGCCCGGGCGATTTGCGTGATCTCGTCGGTGTCTTCCCCGACTGCGGTGATTCGCAGGTCCGTGTGGCCCGTCATGACCTCCCGCACGTTGATGACGCCCGGGATCCGGAGCGCCTGTCGAGCGAGGCGTTCACGGTCCTTCGCGGACGTCGTGCACATGAAGATGTTCTCCAGCATCCCCTCGGCACGCTCGAAGTCGATCTTGGCGTGGTACCCCTGGATCACGCCGTTCCCTTCGAGGTTCCCGATTCGATTGCGCACCGTCTGGGCGGACACCCGGACGTGCTCCGCGATCGCCGTCGCGGTGTTGTTCCGAGCGTCTTCCGAGAGGTAATAGAGGATCGACCGATCGACGTCGTCGAGTCCGTAGGGCATACCCGATATTACTTGGGGAACCCAAATATACCTGCCCCGAATTGAGGAATCCAATCCCCGATTCGCGTCTCTGCAGAACGGTTCGTGCTCAGGACTCCAGTCGCCGAACGACCGCCTCCCGGATCGAGACGGGCGATTCGTCGGGCCCTCGCGCCATCACGACCGTCCCGTCGGCCGTTTCTCCGATCCGCTCCGGGAGGGACCCGAAGACCGCCTGCGAAACGCTCCCCGTTTCGGTCGCCCCGACGTACACCGCGTCGTACTCGTCGACGACGTCGAGAATCGTCGACTCGACGTTGCCGGCGACGGCGACGCGCCGTTCGTAGTCGCCCGGCGCCAGCCCCGCGGTTTCGGCGAGGTCGTCGATCGCCGCTGCGCCGCGTTCCGCCGGGGTTTCCTCGGCGGCCGATCCGTCGTCTCCCTCGACCGGTTCCTGCACGTTGAACAGCGTGAGCGACACGTCGCCGTTCGCCGCGTCGGCGTGTTCCGTCGCACGGCGTGTAGCGACCGGGGCATGCGGTCCTTCCCCGGCCAGGACTACGACGTCCTCCGGTTCCTGGTCCTCCCGGGACCCGAACGTTGCGAGCGTGGTATCACACCCGGCACGCCCCACGACGGGATCGATCGTCGAACCGAGAACGTGTTCGCGACGGCTCCGGAATCCCTTCCAGCCCAGGAGTACCTGATCGGCGCCTTCCTCCTCGATTACGTCGAGGATCGCGGTCCCGACGTTCCGCCCGACGATCGCTCGCGTCCGCAGGCCGACGTCGAGGTCGGCCGCGACGTCACGTGCAGCGTCCAGCAGTTCCCGCTGGCGCTCGACCCGTTCCTCCTCGAACGCGAGGTCCTGGGCCAGCGACGTTTGCTGGGGCACTTCGATGACGTTGACGGCGACGATCTCGGCCGGCCCGCCGTTCGCGTGGGCACTTGCGGCGGCCATGCGAATGAGATCCCGCTCGGTGTTCGGGTTGGCTACCGGGACGATCACCTGGTACGGTTCGCCCTCGATCCCCTCGCCGTTTGCCATCATTGCCGGTCGCGGAGCGATCGCCTCGCCGACAAGACTCCCGTTCGGCGACCGAGACCGGGCGTACGACAGGTACCAGGCGATCCCGCCCACGACGATGACCAGGCCGATGGCCTGGACGATCCAGCGCATCCGGACCAGGATGGCCAGGCAGGCGAGGACGCCCAGGATCGGTGCGATCGGAACGAGCGGGTCCGGAATCCGGAACGCAGGGTCGTACTCCCGGGGTGAGGCCCGGCGCATCACTAAGACGGCGACGTGAACCAGTGCGTAGGTCACGAGGTACATGAAACTCGCCACTTCGGCCAGGGTCCCGATGCCGACGCCGACCGCGATCAGGACGAGCGTGAGGATCCCGGTCGCCGTGATCGACCGGTAGGGAGTCCTGAACTGGTCGTGGACGTCGTTGAGCCACTCGATCAGAACCCCGTCCCGCCCCATCGCGAAGTTGACCCGGGCCGCGGACAGGATGCTCGCGTTCGCGCTGGACACCGTCGCCAGCACGGCCCCCACGATCATCAGCAGGGCGCCGACGGGTCCGAGAAACGCGGTGGCGACGTCGGCGACGGGAATCCTCGACGCCGCCAGTACCTCGACCGAGAGGGTACCAGTGGACACGAACATCACGCCGACGTACATCAGCGTGGGCGTCACGACGGCGGCGAACATCGCCAGCGGCAGGTTCCGGCTGGGGTTCTCGATCTCTTCGGCGCTGGTGGCGATCACCTCGAAGCCGATGAACGTCACGTAGACCGTCCCGATGGTGGCCGCGACGGCGGGCCAGCCGTGAGGGTTGAACTCGCCGATCGTCGGCCCGCTGAGCAGTCCCAGTCCCAGAAACGCGACGATGAGGGCGACGAGGCTGAGGACGATGACGTTCTGGAGCGCCCCGGTCTCCTTGACGCCGTAGTAGTTCACGCCCGTCAAGAGGGCAGCCATGCTCAGCGCGGCGACCGTGATCCCCGTCTCGCCCCAGCCCGTGAGGAACGGGACGTAGCCGCCGAGTCCCGGCAACAGGTACTGGCCGAACCCGATCATGTAGAACGCGCTGGCGAACGTGAGGCCGGCCCACATGCCCCATCCGACGATGCTTCCGAACAGCGGGCCGAGCGCACGATTGACGTAGTAGTAACTCCCGCCGGCTTTCGGCATTCCCGTCGCCAGTTCCGAGAGCGACAGGGCCGCCAGCAATGAGACGAGACCGCCCCCGAGGAAGGCGAGCATGCTCGCGGGGCCGGCCTGCTCGGCGGCGATGCTCGGGAGGACGAAGATCCCCGCCCCGATCATCGTTCCGAGTCCGATCGTGTACGCTTCCAGGAATCCGAGGTCGCGTGCGAGTTCCTGCTCACCACCGCTCATGACGAATCGGACGGGCATCCGTCCGTCTCCGTGTCGGGAAGGACGACGACGGGAAGGTCGCTCGTGGCGACCAGCGAGTTCGTCACGTCGCCGGTGAGGAGTTTCACCCATCGGCTACCGCCACGGGGCGTGAACGCGATCGCATTGGCGTCGTACTGGTGAGCAGTCCGGACGATCGTTGCCGCGACGTCCGTCCCGTAGTGGATCGCCGTCTCGATGGCGACGCTGTCGTCGATCTCGTTACGAACGACCTCGAACGCCTCCTCGGCCCACTGTTCCCGTTGTTCGACGGACGCCTTGTCCGGGGCACCGCCAGCCTTCTCGACGACGGACACGAAAATCCCCGTTCCATCGGCCCCGGCAATCCTGTGGCCGACGGCACGAGCCGTCCTCCGGGCGTCGTCGACCGACGCGATCGGGATCACCACGCGAGCGAACGGGTCCGAGGTCACGCTTCCACCTCCGGCGGGGGTAGTCGGGGCCCGGGGTATCCGACGCATCCACAGTCGCTGCAGTCCAGCGTCGAAGCGAGCGGGATCATGTCGAAGGGGTCCCCGCTCCAGGTACTTAAGAAATATGTCAATTATAGTGTAGTTCTTGACTATACCAAATATAATAAAAATAATTTGGGATTATTGGTTTTTCTGACGCTTAAAGTTGTCATTGAGTAATATTCGCGCATGACGAGCAATGCGTTCGGTCCGGGTTTTCTGACCGACGACGCGAGTGGGCCCTCCCGGGACGGGGACCCTCTTGGCCCGACACCGGGACCAGCTGGAAGGATCGCTCCAGACAATAACCGAGACCGGAACCACGACGTCGGTCGAGGGGGTCGTCCGCGTTGGGACGGGATCGGTCCCCGTGATCGCGGGGGCGGCCATGGATCACGGCGCGTCGACGATCGTCCTCGGTGACGGCGATCGATCCCGGTCCCGGTTCCCGTTTCGTCGGTCGGAAGTGGACCGATTGCGAGCGAGGACGTCGTGTCGAGTGGTGATGGTGGCCGATGACAGCCACAGAACGACCGACCTCTCCTCGATCCTGGTTCCCGTCGGCAGCGGTTCTCACTCCGCGGCGGCCGTGGAAGTGGCCCGTGTGGTTGCCAACCGCTACGACGCGTGGACCGAGTTGTTCCACGTCCTGGAACCGGACCCGGGACCCGACCGACGGGCACGGGCACGTCGAATCCTCGAATCGATGGGGGGATCGACTCGACGGCGAGCAGTGGGACACCTGGCTCCTCGAGGCCGAGGACGTCGCCGAGGCGATCGTCGAACAGTCCGCGGATTACGACGCGACGGTCCTCGGTGCGCTCCGGAAGGGCCGTCTCCGTCGGTTCCTGTTTGGATCGACGACGGGCGCGGTGCAGGATCGCGCGGAAAGTGCGGTCCTCACCGTGTGGGCCGAACGGGAAACCGTCGACCGATTTGCGCAGTGATTCGGTCGTGGACGGTAACGGGCCGTCGCCCGGGACCCGGTCGCCGGCCCTGGGGGAACTCTCGGAGGACCTCGTTGGTGCCCCGGAGTCGCCGGGAACGGAAGAACTCGAAGCCGTTCAGACGTCCGTCCGAGGACGTCTCGCGGCGGAGGCCGTCCCGGTGTCGGAACTGGTTCGCTCTGCGGACGGCGGCGAGGGGGTGGACCTCGAAGATCGAGGCAGGTAGGCGATGGTTCGGAGACGGTCCGATCGAAGTGGAGTGAACCGGCCGAGTTGAACGGGAGCGCTCGATCCGTATTCCGTGATCCGAGAGCGCGAGCAGAGTGGGAGTACGTGCCTCCACCGGACGGCCCTCGGTGACGGTGCGAAACGGTTCGCAGGCCTTCGGACGACCGAACGTGGTCGTTCCCGAACCTTCGTTCCGGGGGAGAAGCGTCTGCGGAACGGTACCATTTCTCGGGTTTCGGGAACGGCGATCGGCCGATCGGCACCGAGTCGTCGTAACGCGGTCATTTTTAAGTGTCGTTCGCCCGTACGATCATCAGCAATGCAACTCACCTGGCACGGTCACTCGACCTGGCACGTAGCGGTCGACGGAACCGACTTCCTCATCGACCCCTTCTTCGACAACCCGAAGACGTCGCTGGACCCCGCGGCCGTCGACACGCCGGACTACGTCCTGCTCACGCACGGGCACGCCGACCACATCGCCCACGTCGGCGAATTCGCGGACGCCACCGTCGTTGCGACGCCCGAACTCGCAGGCTTCGTCGAGGACGAGATGGGCGTCGAGGAGTCGATCGGCATGAATCTCGGGGGGACGATCGAGTGCGGCGACGTGTACGTGTCGATGCACCGCTCGGACCACAGCAACGGCATCAACACCGGCTACGAGTTCTCCGGCGGGATGCCCGCGGGGTTCGTCATCTCGGACACCGAACCGACGCATGGCTCGGACGAGGAGAGCACCACCTTCTACCACGCGGGCGACACGAGTCTGATGACCTCGATGCGCGACGTCATCGGCCCGCACCTCGAACCCGACGCCGCGGCGGTGCCCATCGGCGACCACTTCACCATGGGCCCCATGCAGGCCGCGATCGCGGTCGACTGGCTTGGCGTCGACCACGCGCTCCCGATGCACTACGACACCTTCCCGCCGATCGAGCAGGACCCCGAGGAGTTCGTCCGCGAAGTCGAGGCGACCGGGAGCCCCGCAGACGTGCACGTCCTGGCCGGCGACGAGACGTTCGACCTGGGCGACGCCGTGTACTGACTTCTCTCTCGTCTTTTCTCGTTGCTACTCGCCGTAGGGCCACCGCCCGCCGACCTTCAGTTCGCGGACGTACCCGTCCGAGAGCGCGTTCTCGATCTCCGCGCGGTCCTTCCGCTCGAAGGAGCGGTCGTCGCTCGTCACCTCGACAGCAGCGCTCGCGAGCTGGATCGCCACATCGCGGAGGTCGCGCGGATCGAGTTTGTCCAGCGTGTCGGCGTGGGTGTGGCCCCAGCCACGCCCCTCGCCCTCGGAGGTCGTGCTCGCCATCACGGCCGGGACGCCCTCCTGGACGAACGGCCACTGGTCGCCATGGGGCGAGACCGTGTCGTCGGTCGACAGCGGCGCGTCGTAGCCCTCAGTCACGGCTTCGAAGGCGTCCTCGAAGGTCTCGAACCCGTTCGTCCCGACCCGGAGGGTCCGGGAGTTGCCCGCGCCGTCGACGTTGATAACAGCCTTTACGTCCTCCAGGTCGTGCGTCTCGGCCCAGTGGTACGCGCCGTAGAGGCCGATCTCCTCGGAACCGAAGGTGATCAGGCGGACGCGGGTGTCGAGCGCGTCCTCGGCCCGGGCGAGCAGTCGCCCGACCTCCGCCACGAGGGCGCTGCCGGCCCCGTTGTCGTTCGCGCCCTCGGCGATGTCGTGAGCGTCGACGTGGGCGGTGACCAGCACCTCTTCGTCCGTGTCCGGGCCGACCACGCCCTCGACGTTGCGCGAGGTGGCGGGTTCGTTGCGACACTCGACCTGCAGCGTGGCGGTCGGGTCGCCGCCCTCGCACTTCCGGGCCAGCCGTTCGCCCAGTTCCTTCGAGACGCCGACGGCCGGGATCGGGCCCGGTCGGTCGTGGTAGCCGATCTCGCCCGTGGGGGGCAGACAGCCCTCGACGTGGTTCCGGAAGACGAACCCGTCCGCCCCCGCCTCGTAGGCGTCGGCGTACTTCTCCATGCGGTGTCGCCACCGGTCGGCGTCCTCGGGCACGTCGCTGCGGGCCATCGCGATCTTGCCGTCGAGGTCGGCGTCCTCGAACTCCGCCTCGGTCCCGTGGCCGACGTCGACGAGTTCCCCCTCGCCGGTCCCGCTGGGCGTGCCGGGCAGGGCGATCACGTCGTGGTCGGCCGCGTACTCCTCGGGTCGCTCGCCCGCGACGGCCAGGCTCGAATCGCCGCGCCACCAGCCGGGAATCTCGAACTCGTCGATCTCCACGTCGCGCAGGTCCGCGTCCGCGAACGCGTCGGCCACGAGGCCGGCGCCCTCGTGCTCGCCGGACTGGCCGGCCATGCGGTTGCCGACGGCGACGAGGTCCGAGAGGAGGTCCCACGCGACGCTGTCCGTGTAGGCGTCACCGATGACGTGCTCGGGCAGTTGCGTCATGGAGGGACGTGGCGCCAGCGCGAGCAAGAATCTGTGGGTCGGGGAAGGTGCTGTTGCCGACGGCGTGGGAGAAAGGCGGAGGAGTGAGAGATTCTGGGGAAAGAACTGCAGATTCTTTTATAGTAATCTTATCGGCGCCTCGTGAGCGAAGTAGAGGGGTTCAGAACCACGGTTGAGGTGCTCTGCTATCTTTTCGCTAGGAAGTGGAAAGGGGGTGCGCGTGATGGGATCTTTTACGTCCGAACCTACGACGAGGACGGGCGGGTTCGATACAAGAAAATCAGCGAGCTCAACCTCGAGCGGGCCGACGTCGACGAGGTAGGTGCAGAGCAGGTAATGTTCAACCGATTGCTTCTGATTGCAGGGATTGATTAGTATTGACGAGGAAGTTCCCTATTTCACGAATGATAAAGTCAGGATTATCGACGTGGGCGTTATGGCTCGCATCAGGAATCTCTTTTATTTCGAGTCCGTCGAGTCTGTCCTGTACGTATTCTGTATGGGTTTCGACAAACATTTCGTTTTCTCCGTACATTTTGAGAACAGGAACCCTGATATTTTCCCAATCTATTGATGAACCGATGTATTCCTGCATCCCTTTCATTATCTTCCCCCGCTCACGGGACTGTATCTCAGGAGTCTCACAATGATGTCCGTCCCAAATCCGCCCCACATCGTCCATATCAACAGCTGAAGAATCGCTACTGGCCCGTTCAGCTATCCACGTGAACCCCCGCATTATTCGTTCATTCCCCATAACGGGGGTGAGGAGTTTGGCGATCTCAACTCGCATGAGCCTCTCACGGACGGAGAACGTTCGGGGTGTCGGTGCCCCCAGTGTAACGAGTGAACAGAGCTTCTCCGGATACGTAGCCGCGAACTGGTATCCGATCATCCCTCCCATTGAGAGCCCGCAGACCGCTGGTTCATCCAGCTCCAGCGCGTCGATGAAAGCAGCCAGATCTTCGGCATAGAGTTCCATCGAGTACACCTGGTGTTCCGAACCGCTCGTTCGACCGTGCCCGCGAAGGTCATACACGAGGACTGTGAAATCCTCCGCAAGGGGCTGTAACTGCTCAGCCCAGATTCGATGGTCGCCAGTGGCTCCATGGAGGAAGATGACTGGCGGCCCGTCCCCAAATTCTTCATAGTACGTGTTGACCCCGTTCGTCTGGACGGTCGGCATGTGTCATCAAGGAAACTGTTAGAACTTAAATTCAATTGCAAATGCGGTTCGGTCACTTCGCCGGATAGACCTACCACCGCTTTCTACCGATCCAGGGCGTGAGAAAGACTCACAGATCCGATCGATCAAATCCCTTCATCAACTCCCGAATCTCCCTGAATCTCTCCCCCGCGCTTCCGTAGAGGCTGATGTCCTCTTTCGGTCGTCCGGTCATTGATCGGTTACTCGTCGAACGGGTGTTTGATCCGCTTGCGGTCACTGCCGTAGTGCATCGATTGGAGTTCCCAGTTCCGGGTGTCGATTCGCCGGAGGGATTGGTCGTCGGTATAGATCCATTCGGAGCCGACTGTGAACCCCTCGTCGTCAGTAAATCTGCGGAGCGTCAGAGGCTTACCGTCGACGAGGAACTCTTCGGGGAGCATCCCGTCGACCCGTTCCCTCGTCACTGAATGGACCTGGACAGGATACTCGACGACGTCGATCCTATCGAGGTCGTTGACGTCCTGAAACCCGCCGGGCATCGAAGCGGTACACTCCGCTCCGGTTCGATGCCTTCCCAATCCCGGCTGGAGTTCGTGAGCACCTCGACGATGATGACCAAATCCTGCGGGTGGAAATCCATGGTCATTTCCGTGAATTCGTTCGGCGCTATCACCACCCTTCGCTGCGGCTTCTCTTAAGAATCTCCGGACGGCTCCTTGTCGAAAACGACTGTCACGCTGGCTGTGTCAGCCGGAGCCGATGGTTCGCGTCGAGGTTCCGAAAACGGTGGATGATGCCTCACTGTTTTCTCCCAAACCCTGATGTCAAAGGCGCAGGCGTGGGATGAGCGCAGGCACAGGTTGGGCTGGTAGATTTTGCCTGCGTCAGGTATTCTCGGTCTTCATGGCAGTATGGGTTTGCCATTGTATCCCAGGGCGTTTTTCCAAAGACCGAGGATGTCATAGAACGATTCTCGTACACCT
>JBLGCL010000083.1:0-11432 GCA_047617305.1 Natronomonas sp. | reverse complement strand
TGGTCGTTGAGAGCGTCGAGGGCGCATGGTAATCGGACGATCAATCGCTTCGGGGAATACTATCGATCGGGGCGGGTCGTGGCTATCAGTTGAGGGCAGAACCGTCATCCGGGGACGGATCCCGCCCCCGTGACCCGGTCTACCTACCGACGGATGGCGATTCGTCACCGTGGATCCTGTAGGCGGGCCCGCAGCTTCTCACGCTGAAACGCACGCTCTGTATCGGGTATGTGCCAGTCCGGCTATCGGTCTCCGGATCGCGCCGAACCCCTTATCTTGTACTCGTCTCCGGGGGAACGGAAGTCGGTAGGAGGACGGGGAGAATCCCGATCGAGTGAGGACGTTCTGGCTGATGAATGGCGCCCGATGGCGGGGACGATACCAGCACAGGAACCTCCTACCGACACTGGATTTTCGCAACGACTCCTCAAAACCTTTGTGAAGGAGCGTCACTTCGCCGGCGCTCACTTCAAGCCTACAATATCAACTCCAATAATTAAATATTGCTATTAGTACTCGCGTGGCGGTAAACTGGCTGCGTCGGCCGTGGTCGATTCCCGCTCGCTTGCCCCCTGGGTAGGAGGTTCCCCGTATCTCGTTCGTGAGTACCCCGGTTCGATAGGTCCAGTCCGCCGTGTACTCGCGCCGTCGCCGGCGGTGGTCGTCTTACTCGCATTCGACTGCCTCGACGGTGAACAGGGAACCGTCGCTCAGGACGGCCTGGACGCGCCCGTGCCACGCCTCGTCGAACGCTACCCGCTGGTCCTCGCTCGCGGATCCGTCGAGGATCCGCTGGAGGTTGCCGATCGCGGGGCCGCCGTCCGGGACGTCGCCCACGTGGTAGGTCACCTCGACCGTTTCGTCGGTGTCGGTCCGGCGGAACCGGAACGTCGGGTCCGGACCGTCCGTGTCGAACGCGTCGAAGGTCAAGAGGTCACGGCGGTCACCGTACCCACCGCCGAGACCGCCGAAGCCGTCCTCTTCGGCCGCGCCGGTCACGTACGAGATGAGCCGCCCCATCACGCCGTACGTGGCGTCGTCACGCGGTCCCGGGGCAAGCACTTCGACCTCGCTCCGAACGGGGAGTTCGTCGGGATACAGTTCGTCGAGGCCCAGTTGAGCGATCCGGTACGCACCGGACGCGGTCGGGCACGAGTGGCCGGCGATTTTGACCAGGTCCTCGTACGTGACGACGAACGGCTCGCCGGGTTCGAGGACCGCGAGCGCCGCCGCGACGGGGTCACGGATCCGGATCGGTTCGACGTCGTAGCTGACGGCCCAGTTCTCCTCGGTACGGTTCGTGTCGGTCGCAGGTGCGTTTTCTGCCATCGGTAGTTGGTGAAATCGGCAATGGTTGTGTCCGTACTGTTAGTATCGCAGGAGGCGCATCCCGTTGAGGATCACCGCCAGCACGCTCGCCTCGTGGACGAGCATCCCGAGCGCGAGCGTGACGTAGCTCGTCAGCACGCCGGCCAGCAGCAGCGACACCGTCAGCACCGCGAGGCCAACGTTTTCGTAGATGTTCCAGCGAGTCGCCTTGCTCAACGTCACCGCGTACGGGATGCGTTCCAGGTCGTCCGCCATCAGCGCCATGTCGGCGGTCTCGATGGCGGTATCCGTGCCGGCCGCGCCCATGGCGATGCCCACGTCGGCGGTCGCCAGCGACGGCGCGTCGTTGATACCGTCGCCGACCATCGCCACCACGTGATCCTCGCTGAACGCCTCGATGACGTCCTGTTTGTCCTCGGGCAGCAGCTCGGCGCGGTAGTCGTCGATGCCGACCTCGTCGGCGACCGCGGCAGCAGTCCGTTCGTTGTCGCCGGTCAGCATCACCGTCTCGATGCCGGCGTCCTGAAGCTCTTGGACGACGCCGGATGTGGCCTCTCGCAGTTCATCGCGAAGAGCGACGGCGCCAACGACAGCCCCGTCACGGACGACGTGGACGGCGGTCTCTCCGTGCTCTTCGCGCTCGCGGACGTACTCTGCGACCTCGGTGGGAATTTCGATCCCGCGTTCGTCGAGCAGTTTGCGGTTCCCGACGACGATTTCCCGCCCGTCGTGGTGGGCGACGACGCCCTTCCCGGCGACAACGTCGAAGTCGTCCGGGTCGGGGAGTGACCTCGCGTCCGTCGCTGCTGATTCGGCGTCCGCCCGGGCAGCCGTCGTCCCGCCGTCGGTCACGGGATCCTGGCGGTTCTGCGCCGCGTCGAGGATGGCGTCGCCGAGGTGGTGTTCGCTCTTCTTCTCGGCGATGGCCGCCAGATCCAGGGCCGCCCGGGCGTCAACTCCGAAGCCTTCGACGTCGGCGACGGCCGTCTCGCCTTTCGTGAGCGTCCCGGTCTTGTCGAACGCGACGAGGTCGATCTTTCCGGCCTGTTCGAGGTGCTCGCCGCCCTTCATCAGGACGCCGGATCTGGCGGCGTTGCCGATAGCGGAGACGATGCTCACTGGCGGTCCGATCACCAGCGCCCCCGGACAGCCGATCACCAGCAGCGTCAGCGAGAGGATCGCGTTTTGCGTAAGGGCGAACGCGCCGATCGACAGCGCGATCACAGCCGGCGTGTAGTACGTGGCGAAGCGGTCGATGAGACTCTCGGTCGGCGACTGGGCCTCCTGGGCCTCCTCGACGCGCTGGATGATGCGCTGGAGGGTCGTATCCGAGCCGGCGCCAGTCGTCTCGACCTCCAAGGAGCCCTCCTGGTTGATCGTGCCGGCGTAGACTTCGTCGCCGTCGACCTTGTGGACGGGGGCGCTCTCGCCGGTGACCGGTGCCTGATTGACGGCGGTCTCCCCATCGACGACGTCGCCGTCCACGGGGATCTTTTCGCCGGGCTTGACGATGACGATCTCGCCCTCCTCGACTTCGCGGGCGGGCACCTCTTTCTGCTCGCCGTCGCGGCGGACGGTGGCCGTATCGGGCGTCATTTCGAGCAGTTCCTCGAGGGCGTTGCGCGTCTTGCGCATCGTCCGCCCTTCGAGGTAACTGCCGAGACTGAACAGGAAGACCACGGCAGCAGCCTCCCAGTACGCGCCGATGGCGATCGCGCCCAGGGCGGCCAGCGTCACCAGCGTCTTGATGCCCAGCGTCCGGCTCTTGATCTCGTGATAGGCGACCGTGGCGATGTCGTAGCCCCCGACGATCGCCGCGAGGATCAACACGGCCGCACTCGCGGTGTCGAAGCCGGTGAGGTAGCCGAGACTCCAGCCGCCGCCGTACAGCAGACCGCTCGTCCCGGCGACGGCGGCCTGCCGGTGTTTGCGGTAGTACTGTTTGATCGATTGGGTATCCATGAGAGGTCTCCTTAAGCGGCCTGGGGCGTGTAGCCCTGGTTCTCGATGGTCTGTTCGAACGTGGCGGGGTCGGCGACGCTGTCGTCGTAGTCGATTTCGACGCGACCGGTCGAGTAGTGCACCTCGACGTCTTCGACGCCCTCCTGGTTCGAGAGGGCGCGTTCGACGGTGCTTGCACAGCTCGGACAGTCGAAGTCCATCACGCGGAATTGCGTCGTTTCGCTCATCGTAGTTCTACGTAGTGTCCGTACCCACTAAAGTATTTTTTAGATGATATGTTTAAGAGGGCAAACAAGTGATCGGAACGACCAAACGACTTGTCTAGGGCTTCGGCCGATCGACGATTCTGATCATGATCGACCGTTCCGCCCGGCGTATACAGTGGGGGTTTTTTTCGGCGCGCGTACCTCGCTTCGGGTATGAGCACTTTCGACGGTGACCACCGGGTCGAGGACATCGCGATTCGGGATACACGCGTCTCCGACGCCATCGACGAACCGATGCGGGCGATGATCCTCGACATCCTCGCCGACGAAGCGCTGACCGCCGGCGAGGTACACGACCGCCTCGCCGATCGCGGCGTCGACCGGACGGAGAACACCGTCCGCCACCACATCAACGAGTTGCGCGATGCCGGTCTGGTGGCGGTCGTGAGGTTCGAGGAGGGGCGCGGCGGCACGACGAAGTACTACGGCGCGAACACGATCGTCCTCTCGTACTCGCTCCCGGACTCGGCGGACCCCGCCCTCGAGGAGATGATCGACGCCGTCCAGCCCCAGCTGACGGACGCGCTCGACACGCTCACCGACGAATACGGGGCGTCGATCGACGAGATCGTCGCGGACATGCAACCCTGCGAACACTGCCGGACCCAGAAGTACGAGACGTACGTCCTCTTGACCGTCCTTCGGCGCGCGTTCGTCCGGGCGTATCGGGGCCCCTGACCCCGATCGTCGCGCAGTCCGGGGTTCGACGCCACGGGGACGATCACACACCGCCACGGCGTGTGCGTTCGGCTTCCGAGGTCAGTCGCCCTCGGAGTCGCCGGCGGGGCCGTCGCCGTCGTCTTCGCTGCCGTCCTCGCCGTCGCTCGCTCCCCCCTGGCCGTCGGCGTCGTCCTCGCCGTACTGATCCTTCAGCGAGTCGAGTTCGGCCTCGACGTCCACCGGCACTTCCCCGGACGACGAATCCGCCGCGGTCCCCCCGGCTTCGGATTCGGCCCCTTCCTCGCGCCCGCCTTCGTCCGCATCCTGGAAGTCCTCGAGCGTCGTTCCCTGCGCCTCTCGAAGGCGCGTATCGATCTCGTCGCGCAGTCGTCGGGCTTCCTCGATCAGTTCCCGGGCGGGGCCACTTTCGGGCGTTCCGCCGCCCTCGGTTGCCTCCTGGAGGTCCTCCAGGGTCGATCCGAGGCGGTCCAGGGTGGTTCGACTCACGTCCGCGGCCCGGTCACCCATCGCCGATCCCTCCTCGCGAACCCGCCGCCCGCTTTCCGTCAACCGGATCGCCCGCTGGAGCGCCTGGAGCAGTTTGACGTTCGCCTCGAGGATGGCGATCGTCGCCGGGATCGCCACCTGGTCGGCGAACTGCAGGACGCGTCGGGGCTCCGGCGGCCGGGGGAGACCCAGGGGCCCGCGCCGCCGGTCGGGTTCGACCTCCGTGCGGAGGTCGCGGAGGACGGACTCGAGATCCGCGGCCAGGTCCGCCAGCTCCTGCCGGTCGTCCCGCGGCTCCTGCCGATCGTCCCGCGGGGTGTCGTCGTCGCTCATGGGCACGCCTTGGCGGAGCGCGTGGAAAAACCCGCGGGTCGCTCGCCGATCGTCGCGGGGAACCCAGAGGTCGATCAGACGGCCCGTCGGTACTGGACCGGCCACTCGACCCGGTCGGTCGCGTCGAGGGCCTCGGCGGCGTGCAGGATGAAGTACGGATCGCGGAGGTGTTCCCGGCCGACGATGGCGAGGTCGGCGCGGCCGTTCCGGATCAGTTCGTCGGCCTGCTCGGGGGCCGTGATCCCGCCGACGGCGCCGACCAGCACGTCGTCGACGGCCCCCTGGACGCGCTCGGCGTACGGGACGAGGTAGCCGGGCCCGGCGTCCGGCACTTCCTGGTCCGGGTGGATCCCGCCGGCGCTCACGTCGATCAGGTCGACGTCGTCGGACAGGTCGTCGGTCAGGCGGACCGTGTCCTCGACGGTCCAGGACTCGCGATCGGGCAGCCAGTCGGTCGCGGAGACCCGGACGAAGACCGGCATGCCGTCGGGGATCCGTTCCCGGACGGCACCCACGACCTCGCGGACGAGCCGCGTCCGGCCCTCGAAGTCGCCCCCGTAGGCGTCCTCCCGGTGGTTCGTGACCGGCGAGAGGAACTGGTGGAGCAGGTACCCGTGGGCGGCGTGCACCTCGACGACCTCGAAGCCGGCCTCGACCGCGCGCTCGGCGGCGTCGGCGAAGGCCTCGATCAGACGGTCGATCTCGTCTCCCGTCATCGCCCGAACCTCGGCCGTTCCGCTGTCGGACGGGTAGGGCTCGGCCGAGGGGGCGAGGACCTCCCAGCCGCCCGCCTCGGGCTGGAGGTACTCGCTGCCCTCCCAGGGACGGGTCTTGCTGGCCTTCCGCCCCGCGTGGGCCAGCTGGATCGCCGGGATCGCCCCCCGATCCGAGACGAACTCGGCGATCGGCGCGAGGGCCCCGGCGTGGTCGTCGCTCCAGAGACCGAGGTCGTGTGGCGTGATCCGCCCCTCCGGCTGGACGGCGGTCGCCTCGGCCATCACGATCCCGGCCCCGCCGGTCGCCCGGCTCCCGAGGTGGACCCGGTGCCAGTCGGTCGCCAGGCCGTCCCGATCGCAGGAGTACTGACACATCGGCGATACCATCACCCGGTTCCGGACCGTCGCGTCCCGGATCTCGAGCGCCGAGAAGAGGTCGCTCGTCATCGCCCCCGGCTTCGTCGCCGCGGGGCAAGTGTGTGACGTTCACCGTGGAAATCCGCCGCTTCCGCTCCGAAGGGCGATGTTTTTTCGACCGTGTGGACGCAATTTTTATTGGACCGTGCCCCGTTGTCGCCGAGAGGATGGGCTCCGATTTCGGCGGCACCACCGACCGCACGACGTTCGCGCGGACGCTCTCCGATCTGAAGCGCGAGGGGAGCAACGTCCTGCTGGTCGGAAACGACGCGACCGACGCGCACGCCGACGTCTGTCGACGACTCATCGGCGAGGACGACGACACGCCGCGGTACCGACTGTTCGTTCTCGCGCGGGACGGGCGCGGGCGCACAGTCGTTCCCACGGACCCCCCGGGGACCGAACCGGTCCGCGTCGTCCGGCAACCGGACGCGCCGACCGTCGAGGGCGACCACGTGCTGACCGCGACGACCGACAGCGAACTCCTCAGCGCGCTCGGGATGGATTTCCTCGACGTCGTGGACGAGGTAGCGGCCGAAAGCAACGGGCTCGAACCGGCACAACTGCGGGTCTGTTTCGAGTCGGTTCGGCCGCTCGTGGAACGGCACCGATCGGAGACGGCCTTTCGGCTGCTCCACGTAATGACCTCGCGAATCAGGGAAGAACGCGGTATGGGTCACTTTCACCTCCGACGTGCCCGGGACGACGAGCACGTCCGCCTCCTGGCTCCCCTGTTCGACGCCGTCGTCGAGGTCCGCACCTCGAACGGGACCGTCGAACAGCGGTGGCACTTGCGCGAGGGCGACGTCACGAGCGACTGGATCGCGGTCTGAGGTTCGAGCCGTCGCCGGTCATCGACCGGGCCGGCCGGGAGTCGAAAACTAAAACTTGCTGGTCTGGCTCTTCGGGGGTGATGGCCGACCTATCCTTCGTCATCGGCATCGCCGGCGGGACGGGAGCCGGCAAGACGACCGTCGCGCGCGCCCTCGCCGACGCAGTCCGGGAGGAATCGGTCGCCGACGGGGATGGTGGTGTCACGCGGATCCCGCTCGATAACTACTATCGCGACCTCTCGCATCTCGATCTCGAAGAGCGCAAGGACGTCAACTACGATCACCCCTCCGCTTTCGAGTGGGAACTGGTCTGCGATCACCTCGACGCGCTGCTGTCCGGCGAGCGGATCGAGATGCCCCAGTACGACTTCTCGATCCACAACCGCCGGGACGAGACGGTGACCGTCGACCCGACGGACGTGGTCGTCGTCGAGGGAATCTTCGCGCTCTACGACGAACGCGTGCTCGACCGACTCGACCTTCGCGTGTACGTCGAGACCGACGCTGACGTGCGGATCATCCGGCGCATCCGCCGGGACGTGGTCGAACGGGGCCGCGATCTGAACGGCGTCATCGACCAGTACCTCTCGACGGTCAAGCCGATGCACGAGCAGTTCGTCGAGCCGACCAAACGGGACGCGGACATCGTCATCCCGGAAGGGGCGAACCGGATGGCGGTCGACCTCCTGAGCGAGAAAGTGTGTGCCGAGATCGCCGCCGACGGGACGACCGTGACCCGATCGGAGTGGGAGGATCGGTGGCGTCAGGGCTCGACGACGCCGGACGAGCGTGGATAAGAACCAAATGGGTGGGCATCTCTTATACGGTCGATGGGCTTCCGGGGCTGGGTCCTCGTCGTCGTCGCCGTGCTCGCTCTCACGGGGTGTTTAGTCAATCCCGTGAACCCGGATGCGGGGGGCCCCGAACAGCGACTGGAGAACATTCCCCGGGAAGATCCCACGACGATACCGACGGTCGGCGGGGACGACGATCGGACCATCGACCCGGATGATTTCGACGCACCGGTGGAAATACCGGACCGATCCTCGAAAATAGACGGGGGCCTGCCGGTCGAGGACCCGACCCGATTCATCGCCATGCGCACCGTCCGGGTGGTCGTGGGCGTCGAAAACGAGACCGAGGACTCCCGGAACTGGAACGCCATGGTCGCCCCGGCCATCGCGTACTGGGAGGAGAACGCCGAGCGATACGTCAATTATTCCGTCGAGTTCGACCTCGATCCCGACGCGGAGAACCCGGACGTCCTGGTCAGCTTCCAGGAGACCGTCGAGTGCCGCGGCGAGACGGGATGGCTGGGCTGTTCGCCGGACGTGGAGTCGATCGACCGAAGCCCCGATCCGATGGTCGTCGCGATCAAGACCGGATACACGAACGACTCGACGGTCAGGACGGTCAAACACGAGTTCGGCCACCTGCTCGGGCTCGACCACGGGGCGGAACCGATGCCACTCATGACGGCCCAGCAGGAGTCGCTGGCGCTGGAGCAGCCGAACGCCACGAGCAAGGCGTTCCCCTGGCGCGACCGGAACCTGTCGGTGTACGTCGACTACGGGAGCCTGTCGCCGGATCGGCAGACCGGCGCGGCCCGCCAGGTCTCCCGTGCGCTCGCGTATTACCAGCATCGGGTCAATTCCTCGAAGTGGGGTAACGTGTCGTTCACTGCGGTCACGGACCGGGAAGCGGCGGACCTCCGGATCGAATTCGCCAGGGACCCGTCGCTGCTCCAGGGCGCGGGGTCGATCGGTCGGCCGAAGGGGCCGGACGTCGACGGTGACGGGCGCGTCGAGTACTACACCGAGTCGCGCATCGTCGTGTCGAACGTGCGGACGAACGCGATCGGGTGGCACGTCGGGTACTGGATCGGCGTCTCGCTCGGCGCCGAGCACGCGTCCGACCTCCCGGAACCGTTCAGGAACGGCACCAGAACCGACGACTGGTGGCGATAGGATCGCTACCGTTCGACGCGTGGCGGTCGCTTTCGACGGCCCTCCTCGAACGACCAAATGTGGTGTGTGCACCCGTCTCAGACTCCCTTCCCAGGTTCTGGGAACCGGCGGGGTTTATACAAACAACTCCGTTCAAGTCTTACTTAGGTGAGCCTAAATGGGAGATGTCCTTTCGAACGCCGGCCCCGGTGACGAGTTCGAGATCGATTCGGTGCCGGACGAGACGGTGCGAGCACAGTTGCTCCGACTGGGGTTCTTCGACGGCTCCGTCGAATGTCGACGTCACGTACGAAACGGCCCGGTCGTCGTCCGCCGGAACGGGACCGAACTCGCGATCGGCGCGTCGCTGGCGGACCGGATCTCCATCCACTCTACCTGAATACACATGTCCTGTCACGAGGGAAGCGGCGAGGCGAATCCTGGCGACCTCCCCGACGAGACGGTGGCACTCGTCGGCGCTCCGAACGTCGGCAAGAGCGTGCTATTCGGCGAACTCGCCGACACCTACGTCGACGTGTCGAACTACCCCGGTACGACGGTCGACACGACCATCGGCCGGGTCGGCGAGTACACGCTGACCGACACCCCGGGCGCGTACGGCATCTCCTCGTTCAACGAGGAGGAGCGGATCGCCCGCGACATCGTCCTCGACGCTGACGTCGCGATCAACGTCGTCGACGCGACGCACCTCGACCGCGACCTCTTCCTGACGCTCCAGTTGCTCGACATGGGCAAGCCGACGGTCGTCGCGCTCAACATGATCGACGAGGCCGAACGCGACGGGATCGAGATCGACGTCGACGAACTCGAGCGCCGCCTCGGCGTCCCGGTCGTCCCGACGGTCGCGGTCGACGGCACGGGCGTGGACGAGCTTTGCGACCGGATCGACGAGGCGACGGCCCCGGACGAGACGCCGATCGAGGAGTGGTTCGAGGAACTCCCGGACGACGTCGAAGCGTCGCAGGCCGAGAAGACGCTGCTGGTCGAGGGGGACGAGCCGACCGCCGAGCGAGTCAGCCAGCGCGGCGGCGTTGTCGCCGACGGCGGAACGGCGTCGCTGGTCCCCGACGGCCTCCGCGAGGAGGTGTACGGACAGCGGCGGGATCGGATCGGGACCATCACCGACGACGTGGTGACCCCGACCGACGGTCCCGGATCGATCGCCGAACGGATCTCCGACCTGATCCTCTCGCCGCTGACCGGGACGCCGATCATGCTCGGCCTGCTGGCGCTGATCTACTACCTGATCGGCGACCTCGTCGCCCAGGGGCTCGTGGGCCTCACGGAAGGGGTCCTCTTCGGCGAGTATTACGTTCCGTTCGTCACCGACGTCGTCGGATCGGCGATCCCGGCAACCGGGTGGATGGAGCCGATCCACTTCGTCCTCCTCAACGACAACCTCGGCCTGCTGACCGTCACCGTCCAGTACATCGTGGGCGTCCTGCTCCCGCTCGTCGTGTCGTTCTACTTCGTGATCGGTATCATGGAGGACACGGGCGTCCTCCCGCGACTCGCGGTGCTGACCGATCGCGGCCTGTCCCGCCTCGGGCTCAACGGGCGCGCCATCATTCCGATGATCGTCGGCGTCGGGTGCGTGACGATGGCGGTCATCACGACGCGGATGATGGGGTCGCGGCGCGAGCGACTCATCGCGACCGGGTTGCTCGGGCTGGCGATCCCCTGTTCGGCCCAGCTCGGCGTCATCATGGGGCTGCTCGCCGGCCTGGGACTCGTCTGGTGGTTCGGCTACGTCGGCGTGCTGCTCCTGGTCTTCGGCCTGGCCGGTCTCGCGCTCGATCGGGTGCTGCCCGGCGAGAGCCAGGCGCTGGTCACCGAACTCCCGCGGATGCGCGTCCCCCGGTTCCGGAACATCCTCCGCAAGACCTGGAACCGGACGAAGATGTTCCTGCGCGAGGCCATCCCCCTGTTCGGGGCGACGGCGCTGGTCATCTCAGTGCTGGACTACGTGGGCGGGCTGGAGGCCATCGAGCGGGCGCTCGAACCGATCACCTCTATCGTCGGCATGCCGGCCGACTTCGCCCAGGTACTCATCCTCGGGGTCATCCGGCGGGACTTCGCCGCCGCCGGCATGACCGATATGGCGCTGGGCCCGGCCCAGACCTTCGTCGGCCTCGTCGTGATCACGCTGTTCGTCCCCTGCATCCTCTCGATGGTCCTCATCGCGCAGGAACGGGACGTCAAGAGCGGGATCGTCATGTGGATCGGCTCCTGGGTCGTCGCGTTCCTCGTCGGCGGCATCCTCGCGGGGGTGCTCCTATGAAGTGCCGGACCTGCGGCTACGAGTTCGACCCGACCCGCGGGCTCGAATGCCCGCGGTGCGGCACGCAACTCGACTGCTCGTCGCTGGACTGCAGCGAGTGCGACGCCTGCAGCGGCGTGTTCGGCGGGTTGACGAAGCGGTTGAAACGGACCTCGGTGGAC